>JAISAX010000879.1 GCA_031266495.1 Opitutaceae bacterium | reverse complement strand
CCGAGCCACGCTCGCCCCCGTGGGTGGCGGTGCCCGCGGGAAATAGCCACAACCCCGGCGGTCCCCCCCCCCCCCCCCCCCCCCGGCGGCGGCGACGTCCCTGCACGATGACTCATTCTCCCCCGGAGGCCGGCCCCGCGCGCGGCGGCCACCATGAAACGTGCCCGGAAGACCGCGTCCCGTGGCGCGAAAAACTCGGTCTCGGCTTGGGCAACGCCGCCGCCGGTTGCCCCGCCACGCTGCACACGCTGATCAATCCGATCTTCAACATGACGCTGGGCATGAGCCCGGCGCTCATCAGCACCGTCCTCTTCATCCAGCGCCTGTGGGACGCCTTTACCGATCCCCTCATCGGCCAGTTCTCCGACAACTTCCGCTCCCGCCGCGGACGCCGCCTCCCCCTGATGGCCGCGTCCGCCCTGCCCATGTCGGCGCTCTTTTTCGCGCTCTGGTGGTTTCCTCGCGGAGCCGGCGAGACGTGGCTGTTCTTTCACCTCCTCGTCGTCTCCCTCGCGTTCTACTCCGTGCAGACGTTTTATTCGATGTCGCTGATGGGTCTGCGCATCGAGGCCACCGACGACTATCACGAACGCACCCGCGTCGCCATGATCGCGATGGTCTTCGGTTTCGTTTTCCAGATATCGAGCCAGTGGCTGTTTCCCCTCACGCGCCTCGAAATCTTCGGCGACCCCGTCGCCGGCCTGCGCAACGTGATGCTCGTCGTCGCCGCGCTCTACCTTCTCCTGGCGCTGCTTCCCGTCCGGCTCTGCCGGGAGCGCAACTACGAACGCGTCGCCGCCCGCCAGCCCCGGCTGAAACTCCGCGAAAGCCTCCGCCACGTCTGGCACAATCCTCCCCTCAAGCGCGTCGTCGCCTCGCGTCTTATCGAGAGCTTCGGCTACAACATCGTCGGCATGTTCGCCGTGTACATGAACAACTACTACGTCTTCGGCGGCGACCTTCAGCGGGCCGCGTGGGCTTACGGTTTCATGGGATCGGCGTTCATGCTTTCGGCCGTCGGCTGCTCGGTCTTCGTGTATCCGGCCCTGTCGAAACGCCTCGGCAAGAAACGCACCTTCCAGATCGCCGTCTGCGTCCTCATGGCCGGATGCCTCGCCAAGCTCGTCGTTTACCAGCCGGGGCTTCCCTGGCTCCAGCTCGTCGTGCTCGTTTCCAACGGAGCCGCCATCTCCGGCATCGCGCTCATGGGCGCCTCGATGCTCGGCGACATCGCCGACTACGAGGAGTGGCGCACCGGCCGGCGCAACGAAGCCTTTCTCGCCTCGATCCTCTCCTGGTGCGACAAGGCCGGCAGTTCGCTCGGCTCCCTCATCTGCGGCTTCATCCTCGTCTGGATCGGTTTCGACGCACAGACCGGAGCACAAGGCGCGCGCACGCTCGGCCTGATGAAGTTTTTCTATTTTCTCATGCCGTTTGCCGGAGCCCTCGCCGCCTTTTTCATCATGCGCAACTACGAACTCGACGAAGACAGGGTTTACGAAATCAAGGCCGAGCTCGCCCGCCGCCGCGCAACCTCCTCCACCCTCCCTTCCACGCAACCCGCCTCCTCGCTCCCATGATACGCTGCCGTTTCCTTCCACTCCTCGTCCTCGCCCTGGCACCCGCCCTGCCCTCGGTCCGCGCACAATCCGCGCCGCCGCCGTCACCGGCGGACCGGGAATGGCGGCAATCCGCCGTCGACCGTCCCCGACGCGTCATCGTGAACAATGACGGCAACGAACCCGTCATGATGCTCCGCCGCCCCTCCGCCGAAGACCTGCTCGCCCGCCGCATCGCCCCGCTCGCCGGCACGCAGGTGGACAGCCTCTTCTATTGCACCTGGAGCTCCGGCTTCGGCCTCTTCACGCACTTCACCCGGGTCGGCCAGATTTTCACCAGCCGGGAAAATCGCCACGCCAACAACCAGATGCAGGCCCTGCTCGACGCCGGCATCGATCCGCTGCGCGTCGTGCAAAACTTCACGCGCACGCACAACATGGAACTCTTCTGGTCCATGCGGATGAACGACAACCACGACGGCTACGCCGACAAGTACGGCCCCGCCCTCTTCGAGGCCAACCGCCTCAAGATGGGGCATCCGGAATACCTCCTCGGCAAACGCGGCGAACGGCTGCCCTACGGCTCCTGGTCGGCCGTCAACTATGCCCGTCCCGAAATCCGCGAACTCGCCTTCCGCTACATCGAGGAAGTCTGCCTCCATTACGACGTGGACGGCGTCGAACTCGATTTTTTCCGTCACCCCCTGTTTATCCCTTCCACCACGCAGGGCCGGCCCGCCACCGCCGACGAACTCGCCATGATGACGGACCTGCTCCGCCGCATCCGCGCCATGGCCGACGCCGAAGGCCGCCGCCGCGGACGCCCTCTGCTCATCGCCGTCCGGGTGCCCGACTCCGCCACTTACTGCCGCACCATCGGGCTGGACCTCGAAACCTGGCTCTCCGCCGACCTCGTCGATCTGCTCGTCGTCGGCGGCTATTTTCAATTCAACGAGTGGGAGGAAAGCGTGGCGCTCGCCCGCAAATACGGCGTGAAAGTCTATCCTTCGCTCGATGATGCCCGCGTGCCCGACACCGCCGACACGCCGCCGCACCGCTCGACCCTGCGCATGACCGATCTCGCCTACCGCGCCCGCGTCGCCAACGCCCGGGATGCCGGGGCCGACGGCGTTTATTTCTTCAACCAGTTCAACCCCCGCCGTCCCATCTGGCGCGAAGCCGGCGACCCCGCGCTGCTCGCCACGCTCGACAAGGATTACTTCGCCTCCGTGCACGGCGTCGGCGCCACGCCCATGCGCAGCAACCTGCCCCTCGCTCCGTATCAGACCATCGAGACCCTGAACCCCGGCGCGCCCCGTCTGCTGTCGCCGGGCAAAACCGCCCGCGCCCGCATCCGCCTCGCCGAATCGCCCGCGCAGACGGAGCGCCCGCCATCGTTTTTGCTCTGCCTTCGCATCGAAAATTCGGATACCGCAGCGGAAACCCGCTCCGCTGGTGCGCCGGGCGCGGCGGCCGTGCCCGAGGTGCGTTTCAACAACAGCCCGCTGGCCACTCCCGCCCGGGAGGGCGACTGGCTGGTTTATCCCGTAAGACCCGACCTCGTCCGCCGGGGCCACAACGATGTCTCGGCAACACTTCGGCCCGACGCCGCCTCCCCGCTCCGTTGGCTCGACCTGATGATGAAGGTGCGGCACGGGCGCGACTGACCGGTCGCCAGCGGCTATCACGACCGGTCGGCCTTTACCGCCCGTTCAGGCCAGCACCGCCGCGCGCTCGCGGGTGATCGACCATTGCATCGGCTCCCCCTTCGACCAACGGCCGAACTCGTCGAGCATCAACCGACCCATGCGCCGGCATTCGCCGTTCTGCGAACCGGCGATGTGCGGCGTCAAGACCACGTTGGGCAGCGTCCACAACGGCGACTCCGGCAACGGTGGCTCCTTCGGGTACGTCACGTCGAGCAGCGCCGTGATCTCCGGCCGCTTCGCCAGCACCGCGATCATCTCGTCCTCGCGCACCACCGCCCCGCGCGCCGTGTTCAGGAAAGTCGCGCCCGGTTTCATCAACTCGAAATGGCTTCCGGTGATCATGCCCACCGTCTCCGGCAACCAGGGCGTGTGCAGGCTGACCACGTCGCACCGGCGGAAAATCTCGTCGAGCGACACCAGCTCCACCTCCAGATCGCGCGCCTGCTCCGGCTTCACGAACGGATCGCAGGCGAGCACCTTCAGGTCAAACGGGCGCAGCCGGTCGCGCACCAGCCGGCCGATCATGCCGAGCGAGATGATGCCCACCTTGCTGCCGTAACCGCCCGCGCACGGGATGCGTTCCGGGTAATGGCCGAGCCGCCTGGCCCCGAGCGCGTAGCGCCAGGTGTTTTTCAGGCTGAGCAGGATCGCCGCCAGCGTGAACTCGGCCACCGGGATCGCGTTCATCGCGTAGGCGCTGGCCACCGTGATGCCGCGCGCCCAGAAGGCGTCGCTGGTGAAACCGCGGATCGAGCCCGCCCCGTAAAACACCGCCTCCAGTTTCGGAGCCGCTTCGAGAAAGGCCGCATCCATCTTCGGGGCGCCCCAGCCCGAAAAGATCACTTCCACGTCGCGCAGGACCGCGGGGTCGGCCGCCACCTCCGCTTTCGTCAGCGGCCGGGAGGAACGCAAGTCCACCAGGGCGGCGATTTCGGCGCGCATTTCGTCACCGTAAATCAGCTCGAAGGCATGTGAATCGAGAACAATCAGACCTTTCTTCATAGGGATGCGTGGCACGCAGCACACGCCCGCCGGCGGCAGATAACAACCCCTTTCTTCCCGCATCCGTTTTCAGACGCCCGTGACGAACGGTTTCGTCCAGAAGAAAGGAGTCAAAAGTCAAAGGTCAGAAAGTCGAAGGTCGGGAGCGGCCCGGCCGGGGGGGGCCCACCGGGCAAAATGGCCCGCTCCGGCCCGCCGCTGACGACCTTCGACTTTCGACCTTCCGACTTTTGACTGATCTTGCCCTCTCCCTCGCGCGATCCTTAAAACCGCCGCCATGTTGCTGGATTTCTCCTCCCTCGAACCGAAACACGCCTACGCCTGGATGGTGAGCCTCATCACCCCGCGTCCCATCGCCTGGGTCTCGACCGTCTCCGCCGACGGCAGGACCAACCTCGCGCCCTTCTCGTTTTTCAACGGCGTGACCTCCAACCCGCCCACCCTGCTTTTTATCCCGGTCAACAACCGCGACGGCAAAAAGAAGGACACGGTACAAAACATCGAGGCGGTGCCCGAGTTTGTCGTCAACGTGGTGCCGCAGGCGCTCGCCGGGCCGATGAACAACACCGCCGCCCTCCTCCCGCACGGCGAGAGCGAGTTCGAGGCGTTCGGCATCGGGCGGGCCGCCAGCCTGCACATCCGCCCGCCCCGGGTTGCCGCCGCCCCGGCGGCGTTCGAGTGCACGCTCCACAATATTGTCAACGTGGGCGAAGGTCCGCTCGCCGCCCACATCATCATCGGCCGCATCCTCTGCGCCCACATCGCCGACGCCGTGCTCGACGCACGTGGTCGCGTCGATCCCGCGAAGCTCGACACCATCGGCCGGATGGGCGGCGAGGACTACGCGGGCACCCGCGAGCGTTTCACCGTGAAGCGTCCCGACCGGAAAAGCTGACCTCGCAACGGCTTCCCGCCGCGCCGCGAATTACCGGATGGCCCCCCCCCCCCCGTGCCAGCGGGCCCGTCCGGGTGTCATTTTTTTTTCCGTTTCATCCGTCCGTTTCAGCCTTGCCTTCCCGGCAAGGCGACGTCGTTTTTTTCGACCCCCCTCCGCGTAAACCACCATTCGACCAAGGGAGCCGCCCATGCCTGTCCGCCTGTCAGAACTCGTCGACGCTTCGTATATCTCGCTGCAGGTGCAAAACACCCGCCGCACCGCCGCGCTCAACGAGGTGGCCCGATTGCTTGATGGGCACCCTGACGTCCTTAATTTCCAGGGTTTTTATAACGAGCTGCTCGCCCGCGACCGGCTCGATACAACGTGTCTGGGCAACGAGATTTCGCTGCCGCACGCCCGGACCGAACATGTGCGCCGTATCGTTCTCGCCATCGGCCGGAGCAACACGGGCGTCGTTTACGAAAACGGCAACCAGAACGTCCGCCTGATGTTCGTCCTCGGCACTCCGAAAAACAACCCCACCGAATACCTCCGCGTCGTCAGCACCCTGTGCCGGATCGCCAGGGATCCCGCCAATCGCGAGGCTCTTCTGAATGCCTCGACCCCGGAAGAATTCGCCTCCGCCCTGCTCGCCGCCGAAGAACGCCTGCTCGCCCCGGTGGCGTGAAAGAGTCGAAGGTCGAAAGTCGGAGGTCTGAAGTCGGAAGGTCGGAAGTCACCACCGCGCACCCCGCGCGCAACCTGCTTGCAGATTTGGCCCCGCCTCAAGCGGGGCCGGACCCGACTTTCGACCTTCGACTTCCGACGATCTGGCGCAGCACGCAGGGCAGGATGCCGCCGTGCCGGTAGTAGTCGATCTCGATGGGCGTATCGATGCGGCAACGCACCGGGAGGGTGTCAACCTGGCCGTCCTTGCGCGTGATCCTGAGCGTGAGGTCCTGCTGCGGACGGATCGATGAGTCGAGACCGATGACGTCGTACGTCTCCGTGCCGTCGAGTTTCAACGTCTGCGCGGTGGTGCCTTCCCGGAACTGGAGCGGGAGCACGCCCATGCCCACGAGATTGCTGCGGTGGATACGCTCGAAGCTCTGCGCCACCACCACCTTCACGCCGAGGAGGCGGGTGCCCTTGGCCGCCCAGTCGCGCGAGGAACCGGTGCCGTATTCCTGGCCGGCAATGACGATGAGCGGTGTGCTGTCGGCCGCCTTCCAGGCCCGGGCCGCGTCGTGGATGGAGGTTTCCTGGCCGTCGGGGCCGAGGGTGTTGCCGCCTTCCTTGCCACCGAGCATCAGGTTCTTGATGCGGACATTGGCGAAGGTGCCGCGGGTCATGATGCGGTCGTTGCCGCGGCGCGATCCGTAACTGTTGAAATCGGCAAAGGCCACGCCGTGCGCCTCGAGGTAGCGGCCGGCGGGCGAGGTCTTTTTTATCGCGCCGGCGGGCGAGATGTGGTCGGTCGTCACGGAGTCGCCGAAAATGCCGAGGGCGCGCGCGCCGGTGATCGGCCGGATGGGGCCGGGCGTGAGCGAGAAGTTTTCGAAGAAGGGCGGCTCCTGGATGTAGGTCGAGTCGCGGTCCCACGCGTACACGTTGCCCGTGGTCGAGGGGATTTTTCCCCATTCCGGGTTCTGCGCGGCGAAGTCGGCGTAGAGGCGGCGGAAGGCTTCGGGCCGGAACGCGGCGGAGAGCAGGTCGCGCACTTCGCGGAGCGTGGGCCAGAGGTCGCGCAGGTAAACGGGCCGGCCGTCCTTGCCGACGCCGAGCGCGTCGGTGGACATGTCGATATCGACGCGGCCGGCGAGCGCGAAGGCCACGACGAGCGGCGGCGACATGAGGAAGTTGGCCTTGATGCTTTGGTGCACGCGCGCCTCGAAGTTGCGGTTGCCGGAAAGGACGGCGGCGGCGACGAGGTCGTCTTTGACGACGGCTTCCTCAATGGCCGGGTCGAGGGGGCCGGAGTTGCCAATGCAGGTCGTGCAACCGTAGCCGACGGTCTCGAAGCCGAGCTGGTCGAGCCAGGGCTGGAGGCCGGTTTTGTCCAGATAGTCGGTGACCACGCGCGAGCCGGGCGCGAGTGAGGTCTTGACGAGCGGGTTGACGGTGAGGCCGCGCTCGACGGCTTTTTTCGCCAGCAGGCCGGCGGCGAGCATGACGCCGGGGTT
>JAISAX010000850.1 GCA_031266495.1 Opitutaceae bacterium | reverse complement strand
GCCGAAATTACCGGCATCCCCATCGCACAACTCCGTCGGCTCTGACTGCCGGCTTGCCGGGGGCAATGCAAAAAGAATACCAACCCGGCGAAGATGCGGGGCAGGTGTAATTGCGGGAGATAGCGGGAGTTGGCGGGAGGTAGCGGGAGGTAGCGGGAGTTGGCAAGCCAAGGGAAATCGTGCTCTCTTCACGGGGTGTAATTGAAAGGGAGTGGGAACAAGACGTAGGGGCGCACTTCATGTGCGCCCCTACGGTCCTGATCCGATTCCGGTTCAGGCGAAATTTCGGGTTTCCCATCACTTTCAATTACACCCGTTTTCCGGTCTTTTCGCAAAACGCGCTCGCCCCTCTGCGCTTTTCCTTTCTGATTGGCGGCTTCGTCATCCTCTGCACGGTTGCCTGTCTTGCCGTCGTGGATGCTCTCCCGCCTCCTCCCGCCTCCTGTTCCCACTGTTTCCACTGCTATCCTGAGAAATTCGTATGCACTTCATCGACTGGCTGGTCATTGTCATCCCGCTGCTCATCATCCTGACGGTCGGCATCGTCACCCATCGCTACATGAAAAGTGTGGCGCACTTCGTCTCCGGAGGGCGGGTCGGCGGGCGTTACCTGCTGGCGGTCGCCAAGGGCGAAATGCAGGCGGGGGCCGTGGTTTTTGTCGCGATGTGGGAGGTGTTTGCCCAGTCCGGCTTCGTGCCCAACTGGTGGGGCTGGATCACGGGTCCGGTGGGGCTCGTCGTCGCCATCTTCGGCTTCGTGATCTACCGCTTCCGCGAGACCCGCGCCATGACCCTGGCCCAGTTCTTCGAAATGCGGTACAGCCGCAATTTCCGGTTTTTCACCGGCATCCTCGGCTTCGTGGCCGGCGCGATCAATTTCGGCATCATCCCGGCCGTCGGCGCGCGGTTCATGGTCTATTTCCTGCAACTGCCCCCGGAGATCGCCATCGGTTCCTTCGCCCTGCCGACTTACGTGCCGCTCATGGGCATCTTCCTGGCGATCAGCCTCACGCTCACGATCTCCGGCGGCCTGATTACCCTCATGGTCACGGATTGTATCGAGGGGATTTTTTCGCAGCTCATGTACATCGTGATCATCATCGGGGTGCTCTGGATGGTGAGCTGGTCCGAGATGGCGACCGTGCTCGGCAACCGCCCCGTCAACCACTCGCTGGTCAATCCGTTCGATGCCTGGGCGGTCCAGGATTTTAATCTGTGGTATGTGCTCATGGGGGTGTTTGTCGGCACCTACGGGACGATGGCGTGGCAAAATTCCAGCGCCTACAACAGCGCCGGGGCCACTCCGCACGAGGCGCGCATGGGTGGCCTCCTGGGGCGTTGGCGCGAATCCGGCAAGTCCGTGATCGTGGTCCTGCTGGCCGCCGCCGCCCTCACGTACCTTTATCATCCGGATTTCGCGGCCAGCTCCGCCCCGGCAAAGGAAACGATCTCCAATATCGCCCAGCCGCAGATCCAGAAGCAGATGACGATCCCGGTGGCGTTGTCGCACATGCTCCCCATCGGCGTGAAGGGCGCGCTTTGCGCCGTGCTCCTGCTGGGCATCTTCGGCGGCGACTCCACCCACCTCCACTCCTGGGGCGGCATCCTCGCACAGGATATTGTCCTGCCCCGCCTCAGGAAGGCGCCCTCTCCCGAACAGCACATCAGGCTCCTGCGCCGGTGCATCATCGGGGTGGCAATTTTCGCGTTTTTGTTCGGAGCGTTTTTCCGGCAGACGGAGTACATCGTCATGTGGTGGACGGTCACCACGGCCGTCTATGTGGGGGGCGCGGGGGCGGCCATCATCGGCGGCCTTTACTGGAAAAAGGGCACCACGGCCGGCGCCTGGGCGGCGGTCATCTCCGGCTCCGTCCTCTCCGGCGGCGGCATCCTGGTTTACAAGATCTGGGACGACCAGGTGTTTTCGACCGCCATCAACGGGATGCTTTCGCTCGCCGGCATCCCCGCGTTGCCGGCGTTCGGGCTCAATGGCGCGCAGATTTCGTTTTTTGCCACGCTCATCGCCATCGCCCTCTATATCAGCGTGTCGCTGTTTACCTGCAGGAAGGATTATCCGATCAACAAGATGCTCCATCGCGACGAGCTCCCCGTCGATGCCGATGGCAAGCCGATCATCCCGAGGCGCAAATGGACTTTTGCCCGCGTCATCGGCGTGGACGAGAATTTTTCCACGGGTGACAAGTGGATCACGGGCAGTCTCTTCGTCTGGGCGGTGCTCTGGTTTGGCGTGATGCTGCTGGGCACCGCGTGGAATCTCGTCGGCCAGAGCGGCTGGGTTTCGTGGATCAGGCCCTGGACCAACAACGGCTGGCTCGGTTTCTGGCATGTGACGGCCATCGGGTTGCCCATTGTGATCACCGTGGTCACCGGCATCTGGTTTACCTGGGGCGGCCTGCACGATATCCGCAAACTCTTCCGTTCGCTGGCCGGCTACAAGATCGACGATTCCGACAACGGCACCGTCGAACAGCACAAGCCGTACTGAACGTCCGGCGACTCCCTCCCCCCCTCCCCCCAGGGGCCAGAGCATTTCAAATAAAGTCGTCGCCGGAAAAGTAGCGGCATGCGGCATGCGGCGTGGTTTTGGCAAATTTCGGGGTTGCGTCCGTAGCCGGAGGTCAAAACCGGTTGCGGGGCAGGGTTGCGGACTGCTCCGCAAGGGCAAACGGCGTGCCGGGCAAGGTTGCGGCTGCGGGCGACAGGACAAACCGGAAGTGGGTACTCTATGGTTCGGGCGGCGTCAGCCGTCTTCTTGTGACCCGGGCGCGCTGGCACGCGGCGGGTGGCCCGCCGGAGCGGGCCATCCCTGCAAAATGCTCCGCGTAGCGGGGCTGCTGGCGACCTTCGTCCTTCGACCTTCTGACTTTTGACCTTTGACTGCTCTCTACCGGCACGTCGCGAAAGCCGTGCTCTCGACCGTGCCGAGCTTGTCCGTCTTTGCCGTCACCGTGATCTTCGCCCGCCAGGGAAGCGGCACGGCGTACCACGAGGGCGTCAGTTCCAGAATGCGCTCCGTCGATCCCTTCTTCGCCGGCTTCACCTCGACGCGCAGCCACCCGGCATCCGTCTTCGCCACGACCTCGCCGACCGCTCCCGCGCCCTTGTCGAAACGGAGCGTGATCTGTTTCACCTTCGCCGCCGCGGCGTCGCCCCCCCCCCCGCCCCCGTCCCGGCGGATCTCGTCGGACGTCCACGACACCAGACGCGGCGCCAGTTCCATCGCCGCCGGGATCGTGACGGCAAATTCCAGCCGCACCGGCTTGTCGTCCGCGTCGTTGAACACGTCGATCCGGTTGTCCTGCACGCCGACCCGGTCGCCGACGTCGAAATGGACTTTCAGCGCGCCCTTTTCGCCCGGCGCATACACCGCCTTGTCCGGCTTGCCCGCGGTGCAGTTGCAGCTCGTCTTGACCGACGTGATTTTCACCGGCCGTTTGAGTGCGTTGGTAAACGTGAACGTGGCCTCCGCCTTTTTCCGGCCCGGAGTCAGGCGCATTTCGATACGCTGTTTGTGCCAGCGGAGCGCTCCCCTGGCACGCTCCGCCGCCTCGACGGCGGCGCGCGCCGCCTGCGCCGTGGCGTCCTTGTCGAGGTGTGCCCGGATATCCTCCAGCACCTTGCGCGGACCGGCGTATTTGTCCTGATCCCGTTCCTCCTCCTTGCCCTCCGCGGTCGTCACCTTGACCTTTTCCTTGATGTAGCTCGTCGAGAGCACCTTTCCGGCGGCGGTCAGGAAAACGAGGTTGGGGATTCCCTTTTTCTGCAACCGCCTCGCGCCCGCGAGGGTGGCCGCTTTCTCGAAATCGACCGCGGGCCACGGCATCCCGGTCTCCCGGAAATGGGCGAGCATCTCCGGCGCGGATTCGTCGTAGCTCATGTAAACGATCCCGAACGCGGGGTACGCCGCCTTGAGTTCCTTGTACGCCGCGACCAGCTCCGGCGTGAACCGTCGGCACGATCCCGACCAGCCCGCCGCGTAGTAATACGCGAAAAACCGGATCGCCGCCACCTCTTCCGCCGGCACGGGCACAAACGTGTCGTCCTTCACGACGACGAGGGATTCGGCGATCTGCTTCATCTCCTCGGCCCGCGTCAGCCTGACCTCCGGCACCTGCGGCTTCGCCTCCTCCGGCCGCCCCTCCCGCCCCTCCTGCCCGGCCTGCCCCTCCCGCCCGGCCCGGCGCGCCTCGCGCTCCGCCCTCCTCCGCTCGCGCCATTCCTCGCGCCGCTCCTCCCACCCCGGCCCCCGCTCCCGCTGGCCCACCGCGGCCTGCACGACGACAACCACGAGCACGAGAAGAAACGAAAAACGCAACGACAACGATAACATGTCCGCCAGCACAACGTCCCCGCCCCCGCCCGTAAAGCAGAAGACAGAGGGCAGAATCCGGATTGCGGCAGAGGGTCTTTTGCTGTTCCTCCGTCCGCATGAACGCCCTCGCCCTTCCCGGCTCCGACAACGCCCATGCGCGCCGCCCGCGCGTGTGGGGCTGGGTCCTGATTGCGCCCATGCTCCTCTGGCTGGCGCTCTTCGTCGTCGTGCCGATGTGCATCCTGTTCGTGTACAGCTTCTGTCAGCGCGACGACCTCGGCCGCGTCGTTTTCAGCTTCACCTGGGACAATTATTTTCGCGTCTTCGATCCCGTTTACCTCAAAATCCTCGGGCGCTCCATCGGTTATGCGGCGCTCACCACCGTCCTCTGCACCACCATCGGCTACCCGGTCGCGTGGTACATCGCCCGGCAAAACGACTCGCACCGCAACCGGCTGCTGCTCCTCGTGATGATCCCGTTCTGGACGAGTTTTCTCATCCGCACCTACGCATGGATATCCATCCTCAAGAGCGAAGGCCTGCTCAACGGCCTGCTCCGGTTCACGCACCTCATCGCCGCCCCGCTCGAAATCCTCTACACGCCGTGGGCCGTGGTCATCGGCCTCGTGTACGCCTACCTGCCCTTCATGATCCTGCCGATCTACGGCAGCGCGGAAAAACTCGACAACGCCCTCGTCGAGGCCGCGCACGATCTCGGCGCCGGCCCGGTGAAGGCGTTTTCCGAAGTGATCATCCCGCTCACCATGCCCGGCATCGCGGCGGGCATCCTGCTCGTATTCGTGCCGGCCATCGGCATGTTTGCCGTCACCGACCTGCTTGGCGGCGCGCGCGTGCCCATGATCGGCAACGTCATCCAGAACCAGTTTTCCAGGACCGGCCGCAACTGGCCGTTCGGCGCCGCGCTCGGCGTGATCTTCACGCTGATGTTCATCGTCTCGTACCTGCTCGCCCAGTGGCGCGCCTCGCGGGTGGCGGGCAAGGAGTAAAAGGTGGTAGTTGGAAATTGGGAGTTTGAAATTTGAAATTGGAAATTTGAAGTTAGTCGCAAGCATACCTCCGCAATTCCCCCGCTCCCGGCTACCAACTCCCCACTACGAATTCCCCCTCCCCCCTCTCCCCCCCGGCGCAGCCGGCCCGAAAATTCACTGTTTATTTTCCCCGGCGAGCGGTTAATCACGCACCCGTATTCACACGATGCACCCACATATGAATTTCAGACTCGCTCCGGACCATCCCCCGACGCCCGGCGGCGCCCCCCGGCCATCCCGGCCATGAGCGAAACCCGCCCGCCCATGATCGAGATCAACGGCGTGACCAAACGCTTCGGCACGTACACCGCCGTCAACCGCGTCAACCTCCAGGTGCACGCGGGCGAATTCATCACCCTGCTCGGCCCCTCCGGCTGCGGCAAAACCACCCTCCTGCGGCTCCTCTCCGGCTTCGAGCACCCGGACGAAGGCACCATCCATATCGCCGGCGAGGACGTGACGCACCACGCGCCCTACCGGCGCAACATCAACCAGGTCTTCCAGGGCTACGCGCTATTCCCGCACATGACCGTGCGCCAGAACATCGCCTTCGGCCTGCGTATGCAAAAACTCCCCGACGCCGAAATCCGTCCACGCGTCGCCGAAGTCATCGACCTCATGGCGCTCACCGGCTTCGAAGAACGCAAACCCCACCAACTCTCCGGCGGACAACGCCAGCGCGTCGCCCTCGCCCGTGCCATCGTCCCGCGCCCCTCGGTCCTCCTGCTCGACGAACCGCTCTCCGCGCTCGACGCCAAGCTCCGCCAGCAAATGCGCATCGAACTCAAACGCCTGCAAAAGCACCTCGGGCTCACCTTCGTCTTCGTCACCCACGACCAGGAAGAAGCGCTCACGCTCAGCGACCGCATCGCCGTCCTCAACAACGGCCGGCTCGAACAACTCGGCACCGCCACGGAAATCTACCACGAACCGCGCACCGCCTTCGTCGCCGACTTTATCGGCGAAGCCAACCTCATCCAGGCCGAGATGGTCGCCCGCAACGGCATCTACGGCCACGTGCGACTCGAAGGCGGCCTGGAGCTCAAGATCTCGCTCGGACGCTGGCCGGCCGGGCACGCCAAAGCCGTGATTTCGATCCGCCCGGAAAAAGTGCATGTTTCCAAAACGCCGATCCGGGCGGAAAACGCCTTCGAGGCCCGGGTGACCGAGGAAGTCTTCCAGGGCGCGCTCGACCAGCTTGTCATTGCCAGCGACGCCGGCACCCGCCTCAACGCCATCGTGGCCAACGAAAGCGCCTTCATGGAGCCGATCCACGACGGCGACCGCGTCTGGTGCGGCCTGCACGTGGACGACCTCGTGGTCGTCTGCGCCGACCAGGCCAGCCCCCCGTAACCGGCGTAACCGATGCCCCCCCCTCCCCCCGGCCGCGGAACCAAAACCTGTAAAACCTGAAAAACCAACTTGCGGGACAAGCGCAGGGATTTTTTCGTTCATTTTTAATGTCCACCACCAAGCCTGCCGTGCTCGCCCTTGAAGACGGCTCCGTCTATCGCGGTCGCGCATTCGGAGCCGATGCCACCGTTTCCGGGGAATGCGTTTTCAACACCTCGATGACCGGCTACCAGGAAATCATCACCGACCCCTCCTACTTCGGACAGATCGTCACCATGACGGCCCCGATGATCGGCAACTACGGCATCGCCGACGAAGACAACGAAGCCTCCCGCCCGATGGCCTCCGGCCTTGTCGTCCGCGAACTCTCGCCCATCGTCAGCAACTGGCGCTCGCATACCTCGCTCGGCGACTACCTGAGCAAGCACGGCATTCCCGGCATCAGCGAAATCGACACCCGAGCGCTCACCAAAAAACTGCGCGTGGACGGCTCCATGAAATGCTGCCTCTCCACGCTGCCGCTCACCGACGCGGAGGCCGTATCCCGCGCCCGCGCCTGGCAGGACATCGCCGGCAGCGACTACGTAAAAAACGTCACCTGCGCCGCCCCCTACATGTGGAACGCCGAAGACCCCGCCAACCACAACCCCGCCTACCTGCCCGCCGGCACCACGCTCGGCGCACCGCACCCGGTGGCAAAACGCTTCAAGGTCGCCGCCTTCGATTTCGGCGCGAAGCACACGATCTTCCGCAAGCTTGTCCGCCACGGTTTTGATGTGCTGGTATTCCCCGCCACGGCCACGTCCGGGCAGATCCGCGAACATGCGCCCGACGGACTCTTTCTCTCCAACGGCCCCGGCGATCC
Source organism: Opitutaceae bacterium (assembly GCA_031266495.1). Next base: position 4,670 of record JAISAX010000850.1, on the reverse strand, counting down.
GGCGGCGCTCGCGTACGTGCACAAGACCGTCACCGGTCTCCTGCCCGATTTTCCGACATTCGGCATCTGCCTCGGCCACCAGATGATCACGCACGCGCTCGGCGGCGCCACCTACAAACTCAAGTTCGGCCACCGCGGCGGCAACCAGCCGGTGAAAAACATCGAGAACGGCAAGGTCTCGATCACCGCGCAAAACCACGGTTTCGCCACCGACCCGAAGAGCCTGGAAAAGACCGGGGCCATCGTCACCGAGATCAACCTCAACGACAACACCGTCGAAGGCCTGCGCCACAAGGAGCTGCCGGTATTCTGCGTGCAATATCACCCGGAAGCCGCGCCCGGCCCCAACGACGCCGACCCGCTCTTCACCGATTTCTACCAGCTCATCAAGAAGCGGAAGGCCGGGGCAATCTGAGGCGGTGATGTTACCGTAGCGCCCCTCGCGTGGCACGGGCATCTTGCCCGTGTTCCGGAGTGGCGCGGGCGTCTCGCCCGCCGACGGCGAAGCCGCCGGATTGGCGTGGCACGGGCTTCCAGCCCGTGGACGGCACGAAGTGCCGCCCTCCGGAAACATGGGCAGGGATGCCCATGCCACATCACGAAAAGGATGCCCATGCCACGCCATGGCACGTTGCCGCGTCTGCCTGCAGGGGGGGGGGGGAGAGTTACTTTGAAGCCGGGAACGAAATCGCCGGCGTTTCGCCCGCGTTCGCCGGCGCGGCGGCATCCGTCGCCGCGGCAGGGGCCGGAGCCGGCGTATCGGCCATTTCCTTCGGCGTCGCAGCCGCCGGGGCAGGGGGGAGCTGGGCCTTGAGCATCAGGCCGCGCTGGGCCCACATGCTGGAGGGAGCGATCGAAAAAATCTGGTCGGCGAGCTTCGCTGCGTCCTCGTTCTGGCCGGCTTCGCGCAGGAGGACGGCAAGGTGATAGGCGGCTTCGGCGCGCACGGGAGAGGGAAAACTGATCTCGTCCGAGATCTGGCGAAGGGCGGCGCGGCCGGCTTCGGCCTGGCCGCCGAGCACCTGCGACATGGCGGCGCCCAGGCGGGCGCGGGCGACGAACGGGGTGCCAACGAGCGTGGCGACCGCTTCGTTGTAAGTGGCGAGCGCGGCGGTGTAGTCCGCCCGGGCATACGCGGTGTCGGCCACTTCGAGATTGGCGACCGCTCCGAGCACATGGCGCGAATTCTCGCCGGCGAAGGCCCGCAACGCGGCATCATCACCCGCGGCGGCATTGTAGGCATCCTGCACCGCCTCGTCATGACGGGCCGCCAGATGAGCCATCACGCCGCGACCGATCACAAGCAGGACGGCCAGGGTGACGAGGGCGAGAACGACCCGGGAGTATTTGCCCCAGAAGATGCGCAACTTGTCTTCGAAGCTGGCGGCCGCATAGGTTTCGTCGAGGTTGACGAGGTTGCGATCGTCGCCGGCGAGTGCTGGAGATTTGGTATTCCGGGAGGCCATGGTTGTTACGAAAAGGGAGAGGCAAACAAGTCATCCAGCGCGCGTAAAGCCAGGAATTGGCCTTGTTCACCAGGTTGTTTCATGGATCGAAGGATCGAGGGGAGCCGCCGCCAGCCAACGGACGACCGGGCGAAACGGCGCCAGCAGCACGAGGGCTATGGCCAGCTTCACCCCGAGATCACCGGCGGCAAGCTGCACCCAATTCCGGCCGCTGCCGTGGAAGGCGATGGAAAAAAAGATCGCCGTATCCACCACCGAGGCGACCGCCGACCCGAAAAGCGGCGCCTTCCACCACGACTGGCGGCGGAGCCGGTTGAACACGGCGATGTCGAGCAGTTGCGACGTGATGAACGCGGCACCCGAAGCCAGCGCGATCTGCGGCGTGGCCATGAGAAGCGAAAGAAACACGCCGACGACAAACCCGGCCCACGCCACGCGCCGCGCCATCCGCGGCCCCGACCAGCGATTGCAGACATCGGTGACGAAGTAGCAAACCGGATACGAAAACGCTCCCCACGTGAGCCATTCGCCGACGGGATACTGCACGAGGATATTGGACAGCAGCACGATGGCGGCCATCGCCAGCACGGGCAACAGCACGGTTTTGCGCCAGTCTTCGCCGGGTAGTTTGTCTGCCATGATGAAAGGAAGCGGGAAAGGTGATGGGAAAGAGGATGGAAAAGGGATGATCGGAGATTTTGCTACGATAGAGTGAACCAGAGACTGACCTCATAGATCTCCGGTCAAGCCGGATCACCGTTTTCCGGACAAGAACCAGCGCTCCTGCCCTGTTGTGCTTTCCCTGTCTGTTATTTTGTCTGGTAAATAACCCTTCCCCCCCCTCCTCCCCTTCCCTCGCTCCATCGTTTCCACTATTTCCACTGAAAACATCAAGGGACAAAAAAAATCTTGATTTACCAAACATATTTCATTTTTGTCTGGAAAATGCCTGCTGCCTCCACCACCTCCGCATCGTCTTCCCGATCGAAACTCGAAGCCGTTTACGAGCTCCTGAAGGGTCAGATCGCCGACGGCAAATGGCAGATCGGCGAGCAAATCCCTACCGAAGTCGAGTTGGCCCGCGAACTCGATTGCAGCCGCTCCACGATGGGCATGGCCATTTCCCGCCTCGCGCACGACGGTCTTGTCGAACGCAAGACCCGCGCCGGCACCCGCGTGCTCCGCACCACCCCCATCCACGTCCGCGACGCCGACCCCGCTGCCGCGCATTCCTCCGCCGCCGCGGCCCCGGTCCAGCTCGACGCCTACGCCTTCATCTACTCCAGCGAACTCCACGAAGGCATTTTCCGCACCGTGCAAGGCTTCCAGCTCGCCGCCCGCGAGCGCAACCGCCGCGTCGTCACGCTCACCACCGGCACCGATTATCGCAAGGAAGCCGAATTCATCAGCCGCCTCGCCGAGTTCGACGTAAAAGGCGCTGTCATCAATCCACTCGTGGCAAACGTGCAGGAGCAGATGTTTTTTACCAATACGCTTCGCGCGACCAGGATTCCTGTTGTCCTCGCCGGCACCACCCTGCCCGGTTCCGGCTGCCCCAGCGCCCTGGTGGACAACTTTCACGCCGGCTACACCCTGACCCGTCACCTGCTTGACCGGGGCCTGCGCAAGATCGGTTTTTTCGCCAATCACGCCTGGTCCCACTTTATCAGTGACCGCCATCAAGGCTACCGCTGGGCGCTCAGGGAGGCGGGCCTCACCGCCCCGGAATTCGCCGTCTTTCTCGAAGAAACCCGCCACGTCAACTTCACCGATCCCCTCGCCGAACCCATCGCTTTCGCCCGCGCCTGGCTAGCCCGCATCGAAGCCAGCGGCAACCTCTACGACCTCGAAGCCGTGGTTTGCGGCGAGGATTATTTTGCCATCGGCCTCATTCACGCCGCCCTCGAAAAAGGCCTCCGCGTGCCACGCGACCTCAAAGTCACCGGACTGGGTGACTTCGCTCTCCAGCCTCCGGAAGGCATCACGCTGACAACCTGCCGCGTGCCCTACGAAAACATCGGGCGCGAATCATTTCGCCTGCTCGAAGCCAGCCTTGCCGCCCGCGCCGCCCGCCAGCCCGGACCCGCCAACATCCTCCTCGAAAGCCAGCTCATCATCCGCTCCAGCACCGCCTGACCCCCGCCCCCGCTCCGCCGCCGTCCCTCCCTCCCCCCCCCCCCTTTTTTTTTCTGTCTGCCTCGCCCAATCCATGCCCGTATCCCATGCATACATACACATGCCGCACTCGCCCCGTCGCCCCTGCGACCTCGCCTCGCTCTCGTAACGAAATTACGAATACGTACTCCCGCCCCCGCGGCTTCACGCTGATCGAGCTGCTGACCGTCATCACCATCATCGGCATTCTGGCCGCCATCATCATCCCGACGGTTGGCCGCGTCCGGGAATCCGCCCGCCGCGCCGACTGTGTCAGCAACATGCGCCAGATCGGCCAGGCGCTTTTTCTCTACACGCAAGACCACAAAAATCACCTCCCACCCGTATCCACAACATGGCCCGCAGACGACCAGACCGACACATGGTGCTACGCCATCTGGACCTATGCCGGATACGACAAAAACTCGTTTGTCGCCGGCGCCAACGACTTTGTTAACAACGCCACGCACCAAAGCCGGAACCTCTTCCAGTGCAAAAACACGAGTGCGAAGCCCATCTACGCGCCCCTGGTCACTTCGCCGGGGACCGGCTGGGCCTGCTACGGCCTCAACGACGGTCCCCTTTACGGAACAGACGCTCCCACCAAGACAACCCCCGTTGCGCTTCACCTCGTCGAGACCCCCTCAAAAACCGCCATGATTCTCGAATCCCGGTTGTACTGGGCCAACGATTACGCCTGGTCGCGCTACTTCGGCCTTCTCCCTCACGACGGCGCCTCCAACATCGCTTTTTACGATGGCCATGTGGAACTCAAAAAATGGCCTGAAATCCAGGCCCGCGGTGGCCAGGAAAAACTCTTCTGGTGCGGTCGCGGCGCATGGTAGCCCCCCCCCCCCGCCCACACGCACACAATCAACATGTATCCGGAGAACAACAACACCCGCCTGCCGGCCAGTCTCTTCGATGCCATGGCCGTTTCCCTTTTCCTCATTGCGCCAGTACTCGCGCAATCGCCTACGCTGGCATCGGCATCCCATCCACCCTCCCACCCCGTCCCCGCCCCGGCTACCGGCAAACGCGTCCTTGCCC
>JAISAX010000833.1 GCA_031266495.1 Opitutaceae bacterium | reverse complement strand
TCCCCCTCCGCCACCACACCGACACACGTTTCATGCAAAGCATTTCCGACAAACTTGCGCTGGCCGGCCGCATTCACGGCTGCTGGCCTGGCAAATCCATAGGCACCCTTGGCCTTCCCGCCGAATGCCTCACGCGCCGCTGCTTGAACCACAACGCTGGTGAGTGCCGTGTCTTCGTCGTCGCGTAAAACCTGGAGCATCGGGACGCTCACCTACACATCGACCGGTCTTGTCGTGCTGTTCTGCTGGCTGCTGTTCGGAGACTTCGCCTGGGCGATGCGCGACCGCTCGGTGTTTCCGATGGCCAAGTGGTACCTCAAAAGCCTTGAGGTGCCCAACGTGCTTTTCGGTGTCCTCATGAGTTCGTTTCCGGCGATTATCGGTCTGTTTCTCGGACCGGTGATCAGCATGAAGTCCGACCGGCATCGCGGATGTTGGGGACGGCGGATCCCCTTTTTGCTGGCGACGACTCCACTCGCGACATTCGGAATGATCGGCCTTGGTGTCACGCCATTCATCGCGAGATGGGTGCATGGACATTTTCCCGACCGGAGCGAGATGCTCGTTTCGGTGCTCTGTTTTGGCGTGTTCTGGACTGCCTTCGAGGTCGCAACCATCGCCGCGGGAGCGGTGTTTGGCGGGCTCATCAATGATGTAGTGCCCAGACCGTTACTCGGTCGTTTTTACGGATTGTTCAGGGCCGTCAGTCTGATCGACGGGATTATCTTCAATTACTGGATCATGGGCCTCGTTCCCGCTCACTTTACCCTGATCCTGTGTGCGGTTGGTATTTTTTACGGGATTTCCTTCATGGTCGTGTGTCTGACATTGAAAGAAGGAACTTACCCTCCGCCGCCACCGGTTCAGGTGGACGAAACCGGGCGGATCGCGGGGGCTGGTGGACGTTTTGTGACCGGGGCAAGAACGTATTTTCGCGAGTGCTTTTCGAGTCGTTATTACATGACGGTTTTTGTGATGGCGACGCTGGCCATGCTCGCCTTTCTGCCGGTCAACACGTTTTCGGTGCCTTATGCCGAGAGCCTGGGCATGAGCATGGATTCCTATGGCAAGTGCCTGGCGGTGACTTATGCGATTTCCTTCGCGCTTGCCTACGGCATCGGCTGGCTGGTGGACCGGTTTCATCCGCTGCGAGTGAGCATGTGCGCGATGGGAGGATACATGCTGCTGGCACTCTGCGGATCGCTCTGGGCGACGACGCCCGACCGGTTTGCCGTAATCTACGTGCTGCACGGAGTGCTTTCCGGAACCTACATGACAAGCGCCGCATCGTTGGGACTGCGTCTGTATCCGCAATCCCGGTTTGCCCAGTTCGCCTCGGCCAGGGGGATCGTCCTGTCCCTGTTCATGATGACGCTGGCGCCTGCCGTGGGTATCCTGATCGACATGACAGGCAATGTGTATCGGCACACCTTCACGGTTGGTTTTGGGCTGGCAGTGATAACACTGACGGCGCAGGTGCTGGTTTACCGGCAGTTCATGCGTTTGGGTGGCCCGAAGGGCTACGCGGCGCCGGAATGAGCAGATGGCCCGGGAGTGGCAAAATCTTCAATTGATCAGGGTTTGTACAATTCCCGCACGAGACGGTGGAATCCGGGCAACATTTTCCCGCCGTCAGGCGTGCCCCAGCCCGCGTATTTTTGCACCATGAAAACGGCCACGAGGTTTTCCTGCGGATACACGATGAAATCCGTCGAAAGCGCGCCGCCGTGGCCGAAGCTCCCGTCGTTCAGGCCAAGGCCGAGTCCGTAGTTGTTTTTCACGTTGGGCGGCGTTTGGCGCGAGGTCATTTCAGCGACAGCTCGTTCACTCAGCAGTCGCCGGCCATGAGCGGCGCCACGGCCAAGCAACATTTGCCCGAACTTTCCGATGTCGGCGGCGGTGGAAAACAGACCGCCACCCGGCGCGACGTGACGGCGTTCGCGATCATCAAGCGGATAATGCAGGCGCGGCGTATTTTTGGCCGTGAGCGTGTGCGCCTTCGGATCGCCCGCATAAGTGTCGGCGAGTCGCGCGATCTGCTGCGTGTCGGGCCAGAACGTGGTGTCGCTCATCTCCAGCGGATCAAAAATGCGCCGCTGGAGAAATTTTTCAAACGCCTCGCCGGTGACGACCTCAAGGACGCGCCCGGCGACTGTGAAGTTGAGCGTGGAATACGAATAATCGCTGCCCGGCTCGAACAGCAGATTGGATTTCGCGGCTTTCGACGCCATTTCTGCGAGCGAGAAAGCATCAATGCTCGGCTCGCCCGCGCCGAAGCGCAGTCCCGACGTGTTGCTGAGCAACTGGCGGAGGGTGATGGGTTTTGTCCGGACGCCGGTCGGGGTTGAGGCCGCACCGTTGCCGACCAACGCCACGGCGGTCTGATTGGTGACGCTGAGTTTCTCGGCGGCGGTGGAGACGATTTTTTGGGGCGCGTCGAACTCCGGCAAATATTTGGAAACCGGATCGTCGAGTGAGATTTTCCCCTCGTCCACGAGCATCATCAATGCCACCGCCGTGACGGGCTTGGTCATGGACGCAATCCAGAACAACGCGTCCTCCCGCATCGGTATTTTCTTTTCAATGTTGGCCCAACCGACTGCCGTGCATGAAAGCACGCGTTCACGGTCAGCGGCCAGCAAAACCAGGCCGGCAGTGGTTCCCTCGTCGGTGAACATCCGCATCTCCGTCGCGATTTTCCGTGACGCCGCATCCCGCGCTTCCACCGCAAGCGCGCTGGAAATCGTTAAAAAAATTGACGCCGACAATGCCAGCGAGCGAACCAGGTTTTTGCACATTTTCATGTTTCGAAAAAATTCGGCCGCAAGAATGTACATTTTTCTCAAACGGCCAAATCCATTTTGGCTGTCGAGCACGACAGCATTTCCATTACCGGCAACAAAGCCAAGGACACACCAACCGCGAAGGCAACGCGAATGAACGCATCTCGCCCCCGCACAAATCTTGACGAATGCGACGACAAGGAATGCCATGCCTGGCAAGAAACACATGGGAACGCACGAAAGGCACCGACCTTCCAACCGCCTGAACATTCGCCCCCGTGGCGGCGGAATGTCCGCAAAACAAAAAAAACGGGAAAGCCGCTTTATTGACGAACTCAACCGCCGCTCCGACGCGGAGAACGACGCGCTTTACGACTCGGTCCCCGATTCTCACGGCGGCACTCATTACGGCACCGACATCGCCAAGCACATGTTCGCGGGCGCCTACGAATCCCGCGACGCCAATGTCGCGGCGGGCGCTCCCGCCCGCGCCTATGTCCTTGACCGTTTCAAACGCGACATGGCCAACGGGAAGCATCCGGGCAAATCCTTTGTCGTTTTCACCGCCGGGGGACCGGGGAGCGGGAAAAGCGAAACCCTCATTCAGGGACTCGTCGAAGTGACCGACGCGCTTGTCTTCGACTCCACGCTCACCGACCTTGGCAACGCCCGCGAGCTGGTTGCGGCGGCAATTGCAGGAGGCAAAGGTGTTCAAATCGCCTATGTCCATCGCCCCGTCGAATTGGCCATGAAGTTCGCCATTGAGCGCGCCACGAAGAAGGGGATGTATGTCGCTCCCGCCCGACTTGGCGAAGATCACTGGAAAGCGCAAAACAACCTTTTGATTCTGGCTAAGGAGTTTTCCGGCAACCCCACCGTCGAAATTCTTGTTTTTGACAACCGCGGGCGCAAGGAGGACATCAGGCAGGTCGGGCACGGCATTGACTTTTTCAACGCCCCCGAAAATGTTTCCGAACGTTATGCCGACAAAAATAACACAATCAGACGCGCGATCGAAGCAGACGGAGGCGAAATTGCCCGCCGGATGGACGCCCGAAATGTTACAACGGACAAAAGCGGGGATGGCTCGCGCCCGACAGGCGATTGAGGCCCACATGCGCAAACAAATCCTGTCCGGGCAAAACGGCCTCTGACCGGGGCGATTACACGGTTCCCTCCCCCCCCCCCCCGCGCGCTACGGCTCACGGACAACGAGCGACGGATACCACCGCGTAAAGTCATTCGCATTCCGGGTGACGAGTCCGGCGCGATTGCTGGCAAAACCTCCGATAAGAAGATCGGCCACGGGACGCCTGGGCGTTTGCCGCTTGCGGCGGGCGTCCACATAAAGATTCCACGCCCGATGCGCCGTTTCCGTATCCAGCGACGTCCAGGATTCCGCATATGAAATACCCGCTTGATCGAGAAATTGCTTTTGTTCGTTCAGGTCTCCCGAAAACGCGGCGGAAAGCTCCACCATGGTCACAGGACTGACGGCCAATCCCTGCGGCAACAGTTTTTGTAACAAGCGTGCGGATACCTGCCCGAATTGCGGATCATTTTCAAAAACGTCGATCACCACGCACGTATCCACAATCCACATATCAGACGCCCTTCTCCCCTGCGCGCAGTTCACGCATCCAGTCCTTCGTGCGGCGAGGTTTGCTCCTGCCCTCCAGCCTGCGCGCATAACCCAGGACAGACAGGGGGCCGGGCGGATTTGCCCGGGTGACAATCACCCGGAATTCGGTGGGAGAAATCTGCTCCCATTGCAGTTGTTGCCCAGGCCGCAAGCGCATGGTCCGCCGAAGGGAGGCCGGAACGGATATTTGACCGCGTTCGGTCAGGGTGGCGGTGATTGGCATAATGAAGACGTTATCATGTCGGAATATCATGTCAAATGGCAAAGAAGCGGGGAGGATTTCCAGTCAACCGGTTCTCGTCCAGGATCGTTTTTTTGTGCGTCTGGACATGAGTGCCAGCGGCCTGGCTTTGCAACCGGGCTTTCGGCATCTCCCCTCCCCCCCCCCCCCCGTCGTCGGCCTCATGCTCCTGACGATCGCGATCTTCGGCGTCAGCCTCGTGCTGCTCCTGCGTCGCGAAAAAATCGATACAGGCGAGTGAGGAAACGAGAGGCGTACGTGCCAATCCGGCTCTCTGTCACTCCTTCTCCTGCCGCCCCTGCAGTTTTTCTTTCAGCAATTCGCCAAAAACCTCGTACACAAGCTTTCGCTCCTCGGCAAAAAGGCAGTCGATCGTCATGGGTTGGGCATAGGTAAAAATCACACGATAACGCCCCACACGCAGACGCCAGAAACCGGACAATTCATTTTCCAGTGCCTTGATCTGGCTCTTTTGCGAGGCCAGCCGCGCGACGGCTTCACGCACCGCATGTTTGGGTCCGGGAGGGAGTGTCCGCAGGAGAAACTCCACCTGCTCCGAGATGTGGACTTTATACATGAGCAGCGGCAAGCGGCTTCATCTTCAGTTTGCCGGCCCGATACCTGGCCAATGTATCCATAAACTCACGATTAGCTAAAAGTTCCATCGTTTCGACAATGGCCTCCATCCTGTCGCGACCAAGCAGATAGGCCGCCACTTCACCCCGCCGCTCGATCGTCAGAACCTGGCCGTCCGCCTGTTTCACCAGTTTCGGCAGGCTGGCTTGCGCTTCTGTGACTGAATACGTGGTTTTCATCCCCTTGCTACGTAGATCCCACAACGGAACACGTCAAGCGATGGCAAAGGCTTCCACGGGTGTAACTGATGTTACGCGGTGCCCTTTGTAGGGGCGAAGCCCGTGTGGACCTGACGTAACGGGAGATACGCCAATTCTGTCCGCCTGGCGCGGGCTTCGCAAGCGAAGCCCCTACCTTCGACGTGCGTAACTTCACGGGTGTAATTGAAAGTGGTGGGAACCGT
>JAISAX010000787.1 GCA_031266495.1 Opitutaceae bacterium | reverse complement strand
TCACTGGTGTTTACCTGGACTCCTTCAAAGCAGACCTGCCCTTCCGCCTTCGGGAAAATTCCGAGCAGGGCCTTGGCCAGCGTAGTCTTCCCGCAACCGGAAGGGCCGATGATGGCATGGAGTCCGCCGGGTGCAAAACCGGCGTTGATGTCTCGCAGCAAAATGCGTGAGGCGTTGCCGGGAGCGGTGATGGTAAGGTTGCGGACCGTAAGCATCAGGATAAAATGCGGAATGTTCAGAAATGCGGAGTGCGGAATGTGGAGTGTGGAGTAGCGCGGAGGGTTGGGATTCTTGATTTTTAAGGGAGGTTACGCGACGGGCGACGTGGCGCGGGCGTCTCGCCCGCTCCGGGAGTGGAGGCATGGAGACGACGCTTCGCGCCGTCCACGGGCAAGATGCCCGTGCCACTCCAGACGGAGAGGCAACGCTCACGGGCTGGAAGCCCGTGCCACGCCGGAACACGGGCAAGATGCCCGTGCCACGGCTTTGCTTGCTGCATGTCCACTTTTTGAGATGCGCCCCCTGAAATCGATCCGCCGATATCAATCACCCGGAAGACACAGGCTCACCGCCGACATTCTTCTTTTCGATCCGCAGCGTCACGATCTCCTTCGGGCCGAGCGTGAACGTGAGTCCGGGCGAAGACATGCCTGCGCGGGAGACGACAGACAAGGCAGGCCCGGGCAGGGAGTTGCTCTCGAAATCGACGCGAGCCACGCTGGCCCCGGCGAAGGCGGAGGCCAGTGCAAGCGTGGCTTTTCCCGGAGCCACGTCCGGGTTGAAGAGGCGCACTTCGAGCGCTCCGGCGACCTCACAGGCGCTGGTCACGACGGCGGAGCCTTTCAACACGAACAACGAGCCTGTGACAGGCACGGTTCGATCCACAGCCGCAGCCTGATCCTTGCGGCGATGAAACAAGAGATCCGGAGCCCGCAACTGCGCGGTGCGAAAGCCGGCGGCGAGCTGCTGGCCGGCTTCGCAGAGCGCGCGGCGGTCCGGTGTCGCCGTGGCCTGCGGGATAATCCAGTAGCGGAAGACGTGACGGCCAGGAAGCTGGCCGGCGGGCTGCCCGTCGGTGAACACCGTGCGCCGGGTGGCGCGCAGCAGCGTGAGCGCAACCGGACGTCCGGGCTGGTCGCGAACCGCACTCTCCATCAAACCGGTGCTGATAATCGCAAGGCCACGCGGCGCGGATGCCGGAGCATCGCCGCCACTCGCAAGATCGTCGGCGGCGGTGGTGGCAGCGGCGACCGGGTTGACGACCGCGGTCCAGGTTTGTTGCGGCGTCGTCTCGACGGCGAGTTCGCGGGCGAGGTGGTTGTCCGCAGGCGGCGCGACGGGACGCTCGACCACATCGAAGGCGCCATCGGCCAGATAATGCGTGGCGGCGCTGGCACCGGTCGGGAAAAGCACACGCAGGCGGTGATCTTTTATTGTATTGTCAATCTCCGTACACACCTCGATGCGATCGCTGCCGGCGCGAAGCGTCACCCGCGTATCGAGGGTGAGCGGGACGAGATTTCCGGAGCGCGTCCGGGTATCGAACAAAAATTCGTCCGGGAGGCGGAGCGTCGTCCGGATGCGGAATTGCGCGAGGAACGGTCCGTCGTGAAGGAGCGCCACATCCGCCGCGGCGGCGCTGGAGACAAATCGCTGGTCGTTCACCGGCTGGCCGTGATACCAGCCGTCGCCGATATCGGCGACATCCTCGAACGTCAGCAGGCGCGTATAGATCTGCCCCGTGCGTTTGTCCGTCACGGCGAGCGTCCCGTTGGGCCCGATCGCGACGGCGAGGTGTTCGTTCGCCATCGAGCATTCGCCGGTGACGAGGCCCGGCGAGGCAGGATGGCGGACGGGATGGACGCCACGGCCAACGGGACTGCGTGGCGCGGGTTCATCAAAAGCACCCTCGCGCACGGTCAGCGTGGTGTAGCCGAGGGCGGGCAGCCGGAGACGGACGCAAACGGTGACATCATTGGTTTTATAAGCTTCCGGATACTTGATCGGGCTGATGCGCAGTTTCGTCCGCGCCATGTCCTGCGCGAGGAGTTGGTACGGCAACTCTTCGCCTGTCACGCCATCGTGGATACGAAAGGCCGGCTTGGGTTCGAAGCCGAAAAACTCCTGGAAACATCCCCACCCTGCGGGGATGTGGAGGGTGAGGTCCACCGGTTCGTCGAGCGGACGCGGCAGCGGATTGGCGACGAGGACGCGAAGTTCCTGCGCGGTGAGTTCTCCGGGGATGGAGGCGGCGAGGAGAGCGAGCGATTCGTCGGCTTGCGCGGCGGCGATCTGGCGGCACTGGGCGAAGCGGTATTTCATGTCCTCGTGGACTTCGTCGATGCTGCATCCGCAGATGGAATCGTGCGGATGGTTTTGCAGGAGCCAGCGCCAGGCGGTTTCGAGGTAAGTCGCCGGGGCGGGCGCGCCGGCAAACGCGGTGGCGAGCGCGGCAAACGGCTCGGCCCATTGTGTGAGGAGCGACTGGCATTCGGCGTTTTGTTGCTTGATCCACACGCGGCTGGAGAGGACGCCGGGGATAAGCCATTGCTGGTCGACCTGGCTGGAAGAACGGGCCGGTTCGCGCAACTCGCCGCTCACGGTATCGGCGACGGCTTCGGGACAGGCGGCGACACAGGCGAGCCAGTCGTCAATCCAGGCGTCGAGGGTGGAGTGCGTGATAGCGTAGGGGAAATCCGGTGACGGCTCCCGGGCGAAGAGGAGAGAGTAATGGTCGGAGTCGTATTCGAGATGGTCGCCGCCATCGAAGACGATGAGCGGAAGGGCCGGGTGGGTGCGGGCGGCTTCCTTGTCGAGAAATGCGCGCAGGTCGAGCGGCGCGGTCTCCGGATCGAAGCTCGCGGCGCGCTCGGTAGAACGCCGCACATCCCAACTATAGTCGCAATAACCGGCGCGTCCGAAGCGGTAGGCGGGAATCGTCGTCCCGTCCGCGCCGCGCCAGGCGAGGTGGGCGGCCTTGCGCGGCTCCAGCCCCCGCCAGACGAGCGTGCCGCGAATGCCGAAGTTTTTGAGAATCTGCGGCAACTGGCCGATATGGCCGAAAAGATCGCAGACGAAACCCGCGTCGGAGGGGACGCCGCCGAAATCACACGCCTGTTTGCGACCGAGGCGGAGATTCCGGATGAGCGACTCGCCGGAGACCAGCCATTCGTCGGGCAACACATACCAAGGGCCGATTTTGAGGTGTCCATCGCGGGCAAAGCGCTCGATCTGCGCGCGGCGTTCGGGCCGGATTTCGAGGTAGTCGTCGAGGAGGATCGACTGCCCGTCGGTGGTGAAAGGTCCGCGCAGCGTGCCGCTTTCGAGATCGTCGAGCACGCGGTCGAGGAGGCGCACCAGCCGCCTCCGGTAGTCCTGAAAAGTCTGATACCACTCGCGATCCCAGTGTGTGCTGAGCACATAATGGACGCGGCGGATGGCGGTGCGGGAAACGGGTGTTTCGGGAGTGTTCCGGATTGGCATAAGGGAAATGACAGTTCGATCGAAACTGATCGTTTTTTAATTTACAATCAAACAGGATCAACCGGAGCCAGAAAGCCACTGGTACATCTCGGAAACTGGACAGGCACCGGAGTGGCGCGGGCGTCCCGCCCGCCGACGGCGAAACAGCCGGACACTCCATCGCTTCAACCCTCCCGCTCGCCCCAACTCCAACGCCGACGTCGAATCCAGCCACGCAACCATCGAACCCGAGTTCTTTGACCTCGAACACTTCCACGACACTGCCTCTTTCATCGCCTCCGTCACCACCTACCAGCACTTC
>JAISAX010000786.1 GCA_031266495.1 Opitutaceae bacterium | reverse complement strand
CGCCGTGCGGGCGGGACGTCCGCGCCGTGCCGGAGGTCGGGGCCGGACCTTCGTCATTCTGCATTCTCCATTCCGCATTCAGACTGATGCCGCCGGCGCGGACGAACTGGCGTCCGGTGAGTTTGCGGGCGTCGGTTTTGATGGCTTGCGCGACGGCGGGGTGGAGGAGGTCGCGGAAGAGGGTGGATTTTCCGGCGCCGGAGGGGCCGGCTACCATGACGAGGCGTCCGAGCGGGAGGTGCAGGTCGATGTTTTTCAGGTTGCGGAGGCGGGCGCCGGTGAGCGTGAGCCAGGGCGGCGCGGACGGCGCAGGCGGTGTGGTTGCTGTGGTTGCTGTGATTGCTGTGATTGCGGACATGGTCGGAATGGCTGGTGGCCTGTTTTCTTGATTGGTGTGACGATATTTCCGGTTGCGGCAAATACGGCAGCATCCATTGCGTCATTTTTGTCTCATGTTTTCCATCGCGGCTCCTGGCTTCGCGGCTGTGGCCGGTTTTGTTTTTCCCAATACGTTTGCCAGCAATGTCCACTCTGTCGCGTCCATTTCCCACTCGTTGTAAATGGCGACGCCACCGAAATGTTTCCGGTTCGATGCCGGACTGCGCGTCAGTCCGGCGGTGATTCCCGACAACGCGTTCGACAGGTTTTCCACCGCCGGATCGTGCCACGCAACACCCGCATCTTCGTAAGCCGGCACTCCCAACAACACCGGCATCATTCCTGGCCCGTCCATTTGGCCTATCCGTCTTGTCGGGCCTGTTCCGGCCGACCACTCCAGCACCTGCGCGGTCCAGTCGGCCATCAACCACTGGTAGATTTTTTGCGACGGCAGTCCGGTGTCATACATCATGACTACCATCTGGTCGCAGCGTCCCGCGATCAGCCGGAAAAATGTTTCGCGCCAGTGAACCTCCGGCGAGGGTTGCAAGAACGTGTCCGGCGGATACGCGGCGACCGACAGTATTTTCTTCTCCGGTAGTGCCTGCCGCACTTCATGCAACAGCGTCACAAAATTAACATCGCCCGACTTCAGGGGTTCGATGTTGACGTGAACGCCGGCCAGTCGCGGGTGTTGCGCCATCAGATCGTGTATCGAGTTTGCAAAGCCGCGCCGCCACGCGGGGGACTCTGGTTGCGCGGATGCGCCGTTCGCGCCGCCGATCCAGGGGAGCACGTCAAAATCGTCGAACACCGACAGGAATCGTTCGACTTGTCCGGCGTTCGAGGCGGGCAGTTTTCCGTCCGGTTGCGCCGGGCACAGGTGCGGATAGAGGTAACGCACGCCGTGTTGTCGCAACAAATCCGCCGTGGCGCGCAGGTGTGTCGGGTCGCGAAAATCGTCCGCGCGTTTTCCGTTGCGGGCGAGCCATGCGTCATCCGCGAGCCATGCGTGTTGCATCCAGATTCCATGTTGTTTGTTGGCGAACAGCTGGCGCATCTGTTCCGTCCCGGCGATTTTTTGCAGGTTCGCGCCGGGTTGCCACATGTGCCACGCCAGCGCGATCAACGCGCAAACTCCGGACAGAACAGCCAGCACGCGCAACAGGGCGCGTATCACCATGCGCAGACGTTGACCGGACGGGGGGAGCGGGAGGGGGGGCGAGCGGGGCGTCGTTATCCTTGCCGGATTCATTTGTCGCCAGGGGGTGTCGCAGACAGGGACAGCAAGGCTGGGAGGAGGGGGGGGAGGGGGGTCAGTTAATCTCGAAATAATCGCTGTCGATGCGTTTGAGCGTGTAGTTGCGTTCATTGGACACGCCGACGCCGTGCTCGAGCATCAATTCAGCGAGGCGGTCGCCGTCGATGAGGATGACTTTTTGCGCAATGTTTTTTTCAACGTGGTCGGGGATACCTGACTTTGTGAAGGTGAATTTCATGGTTTGTCGCGTTGGCGGTGGATTCGGAATGGGGGAGTGTAGGGATTATTTTCTGGATGGTCGCAGGGGAGGGGGGACGGGGCGGTATGCGCCGCGCAGGGGGTGGGGGATGCCTTTTTTAAGGAAGAGACCGGTGAGCGATGCGGGGGAGTTCCGGATCTCGGCAGGCGTGCCTTCGGCCAGGAGTTCGCCGCCGTGTATGCCGGCCGCCGGACCGAGGTCGATGATGCGGTCGGCGTGGTCCATGAGTTCGTCGTCGTGCTCGACTACGAGGAGGGTGTTGCCTTTGTCTCGCAGGGTTTCGAGCGTCTTGATGAGCCGGTCGTTGTCGCGGGCGTGCAGGCCGATGGAGGGTTCGTCGAGCACGTAGAGGACGCCGGCGAGATTGGTGCCGAGTTGCGCGGCGAGGCGGATGCGCTGGGCTTCGCCTCCGCTGAGCGTGGCGGTGGGGCGCTCGAGCGTGAGGTAGCCGAGGCCGACGTGATCGAGGAACCGGAGGCGTTCCTCGATTTGCGGGACGATGTCCTGCGTGATCAGCCGGCCGCGTTCGTCGAGGTCGAGCTGGCGCAAGTGGGCGAGGAGTTGCGCCGGGGTGGACCGGAGGAGTTCGGGCAAGGACAGGGCGTGCGAGGACTTGTGTGACGCACGGGGCTTATGAGCCGAAGGGGAATGAAAACGGAGCCGGACCGCGCGCGCGATGCGGTTGAGGCGGTCGCCGTGGCAGGCGGGGCAGGGGGCGCCCTCCTCGGCGAGATCATCGGGGGTCTCGATGCCGAGCGCGCGGAGCTGGGCGGCGGGATCGTTGCTGTTGCGGTTGCGGTCGTCGTCGTCGGTTTCGAGCATCCACGGGTAGATGCGGCCGTGGCCGCGGCAGACGGGACACCAGCCACGCGGGGAGTTGTGCGAGAAGTGCTTGGGATCGAGTTCGGGGAAGGATTCTCCGGTTTCGATATCGGTGCGCGTGGTGGAGAACCAGGAGAGGATCTTGCTGCCTTTGGCGGTGTCGGGGACGGCAAGGAAACAGGAGCCCTTGCCGAGCGCGAGAGCGGCTTCGAGAGCGGCGCTGGCTCCCGGTCCGGAGTTTGTTTTTCCGGATTTGAGGTCGGCGACAACGGCCTCGATGTCGTGCTCCTTGTAGCGGTCGAGTTTTTTGAAGGTATCGGCGCGCAGGATACGTCCGTCGGCGCGCATGAGTTCGTAGCCTTGTTTCGCGATCCAGGTGGCGATGGGCTGGTGGTGGCCTTTGCGGCCGCGGATGAGGGGGGCGCAGAGGTAGAGGTGTTTTGTACGGCGGGCGGCGGGCGTGGCGAGCACGTCGGCGAGGAGTTTTTTGAGTTGCGCGGGCGTGAGCGGCTGGACGGGGCGGCCGGTGTCGGGATGGTGCTGGATGCCGAGGCGGGCGTAGAGGAGGCGCAGGTATTGCGCGACTTCGGTGATGGTGGCGACGGTGGATTTGCGCGAGCCGCGTGTGATGCGTTGTTCGATGGCGACGGTGGGCGGGATGCCGGTGAGGCGGTCGATGGCGGGACGCGGGAGCTGTTCGACGAACTGGCGGGCGTAGGGCGACATCGACTCCATGAAGCGGCGTTGGCCTTCGGCAAAGATGATGTCGAAGGCGAGCGTGGATTTGCCGGAGCCGGACACGCCGGTCACGACGCTGAGCTGGCGGTGCGGGATGGTGAGGGTGAGGTTCTTGAGGTTGTTCTCGCGCGCGCCAACGAGGGAGAGGGAATTTTCGATTTTCGATTCCCGATTTTCGATTGGGCGCTGCCGCGCTGGCGCGGTAGTGGGTGCGGTGGTTTCTGTAATCGAAAATCGAGAATCGGGAATCGAAAATTCCGCCGCGAGCGTCGCTCGCAGATACGGCGCCGTGGCGGTGTCGGTGGTCGCGATGGCCTCGGGCGGGCCTTCGGCGACGATGCGGCCGCCATCGGCTCCGGCCTCGGGTCCGACCTCAATGAGCCAGTCGGCCGATTTGAGGACGTCGATGTTGTGTTCGATGACGACCACGCTGTGGCCGGCGTCCACGAGGCGCTGGAGCACGGCGACGAGGCGTTTGACGTCGTGGCGGTGCAGGCCGGTCGTCGGTTCGTCCAGCAGGAGCAGGGCGCCGGGGGAGGGGGGGGGGCTTTCAGATTCGGGATTTGAAATTTCCTGACTGGTAGAGCCGGCGCCGCCGAGGTGACGCACCAGCTTGAGGCGCTGGGATTCGCCGCCGCTGAGCGTGTTGAGCGGCTGGCCGAGGGTGAGGTAGCCGAGGCCGACGTCGGTGAGGGGTTGCAGGCGGGTGCGGATCTTTTCGCAGGTTCTGGCGTCGGTGGGGTCGGCGGCCTGGCCGTCGCCGGAAAACAGGGCGAGAGCGCCGTCGATGCTGGTGGCGAGGAGGTCGGAAATGGAGAGGCCGCGGTGTTTGATCGCAAGGATTTCGGGTTTGAAGCGGCGGCCTTCGCAGACGGGGCAGGGCACGAAGACGTCGGAGAGGAACTGCATCTCGACGCGTTCGAAGCCGAGTCCGTTGCAGTGGTCGCAGCGTCCGTCGCCGGCGTTGAAGGAAAAGCTGGAGGCGGTGTAGCCGGCGGCCTGGGCGGCGGGTTCGCGGGCGTAGAGGTCGCGGACGAGTTCCCACGCTTCGGTGTAGAGCGCGGGGTTGGAGCGCGGGGTGCGGGAGAGGGGCGACTGGTCCACGAGGACGATCTCGCTGATGGCCTCGTCGCCGGTGATGGCGGCGATGGCGGCGGGGTCTTCGGTGAGTTGGTGGCGGCGGGCGAGGAGGGCTTGATAGATGACGTTGTCGAGGAGGGTGGATTTTCCCGAGCCGCTGACGCCGGAGAGGGCGACGAGGCGATGGAGCGGGAGGCGGAGGGTGAGGTCGCGGAGGTTGTGTTAGGTGGCGCCGGTGATGGTAAGAATGGGCGGGAGGGGGGAGGGGGGGGGGAGTTTGCGGCGCGGAGCGCCGTCACACGGGCTGGAAGCCCGTGCCACTTCCGGAGCGGGCGGGACGCCCGCTCCACAATCGCGGCGTGTCGCGGGTGGGTCGATACGGAGGCGGCCCGAGAGGTATTGGCCGGTGAGGGCGTCGGAGGCGAGGAGCGCGCGGAGGGGGCCCTGGAAGACGATGTGGCCGCCGCGCGCGCCGGGCTCGGGGCCGATCTCGATGACGTGATCGGCGGCGCGGATCATGGACTCGTCGTGCTCGACGACGACGACCGTGTTGCCGGCGTCCGTGAGCGTGCGGATGATGGCGATGAGGCGGTCGATGTCGCGCGGGTGCAGGCCGACGCTGGGTTCGTCGAGGACGAAGAGCGTATCCACGAGCGAAGTACCGAGGCAGGAGGTGAGGTTGACGCGCTCGACCTCGCCGCCGCTGAGCGTCCTGGAGGTGCGGTCGAGCGTGAGGTAGCCGAGGCCGACTTGTTCGAGGTAGCGCAGGCGGGTCAGGATGCTGTCGCGCGCCAGTGTGGCCGATTTTTCGTCGGTGGGGCTGGCGGCGTCGCGACGGGTTGGCGGGTGGTCCGGTTTCTGTCGGTCCGGAGCGGCGGCGGAGGCGTTGACCAGTTGGCAGAGATCCCGCACGGGGAGTTGATAGAGCGCGGGGAGGGTGCGGCCTTGCCATTTCCAGCAGAGGGATTCGGGCTGGAGGCGGGCGCCGTGGCAGGCGGGACAGGGGTTGTAGCTGCGGTAGCGGGAGAGGAAGACGCGGACGTGGGTCTTGTAGGTGTTTTTTTCGAGCCAGTTGAAAAATCCTTTCAGTCCGTACCAGGCTTTGGGCCATTCGCGGCCGGGTTGGCCGTAGTCGGGGTCGCCGTCGATGATGAACGCCTGGTGCGCGGGGCTGAGTTCGGCGAAGGGGATGTTGGTCGGGATCTTCAGTTTTCGGGCGAAGCGGAGGAGGTCTTTTTTCGATTCGCCGTACACTTCGCCTTCCCAGCATTTGATGGCGCCGTCGTCGATGGTTTTTGTGCGGTCGGGGATGGCGAGGCGGTAGTCGATTTCAATGACGCGTCCGAAGCCGCGACAGGCGGGGCAGGCGCCGAGAGGGGAGTTGAAGGAGAAGAGCGCGGGGGTGGCGGGTCGGAAGGTGCGTCCGGTTTTGGGTGAATGCAGGCCGCGCGAGTAGTGGCCGACCTCGTGCCAGGTTTTGTTTTTTTCGGCGAAGAGGTGGACCTGGTTCTGGCCGAAATGGAGGGCGGTTTCGGTGGCTTCGAGGAAGCGGGCGCGGTTTTCCGGCGTGAGGGCAAGGCGGTCCTGCACGACGTAAATGAGGGCTGTTGGGTGAAGGGTTGATGGCGGAAGGTCGTCGAGGCGGGCAATCCGGAGGAGGGGAGGGGAGGGGGAGGTTTCAGGGGGCGGGGTTTCCAGCAGGAGGCGGGTGTAGCCCTGGGTTTTGAGGTTTTGCAGGATTTCGGTCCAGGCGAGATTGGCGGGGCGGACGATGCGAAAGGCGATGACGAGGGTGTCGCCGGCGTGGGCGTCGTATGTTTTTTCCCGGATGGTGTGCGGGGTGTCGTCTTCGACCGGTTCGCCGGTTTCGGGATCGAAGCAGCGGGCGGTGTGGCTGAACCAGACTTTGAAGAAATCGGTCAGCTCTGTCATCGTGCCGACGGTGGAGCGCGAGGTTTTTATTGTGTTCGTCTGCTCGATGGCGATGGAGGGGCGGATGTTTTCGATGCTGTCAACCTGGGGCTTGTCGAGGAGGTCAAGGAATTGGCGGGTCCAGGCGCTGAAGGTCTCGACGTAGCGGCGCTGTCCTTCGGCGTGGAGGGTGTCGAATACGAGCGAGCTTTTGCCCGCTCCGCTCACGCCGGTGACCACGGTGTAGCGTCCGAGGGGGATATCGAGGTCGAAATTCTTGAGGTTGTTTTGCCGGACGCCGCGCAGGTGAATGGCTTCGGGCGCGGCGGCGGCGGCGCGGGGGCGGGCGTGGGCGGCGGCGGCGGCGCGGGTGGTTCGGGTGGTTGCGGGTTTGTCGGATGCGGGTGTGGCCACGGTGTGAGGAGACGGCAACGGTGTCCAATGGCCGCGGGGTTGTCCAGGGATTGATGCGGCGGCGGGCGTTTTCGGGCGACGCCTCCCTTCCGCTTTCCCTCTCCGAAAAAAAAACGGAAAAAAGGCAAAATTCAGGTGTTTACCTGACTACCGCGCTTCACGGAAAACGGGTAAGGTAAATCTCTTTATTGCGACACCGCGCCACATGACAACCGACCGCCACTCCCATTCCGCTCCCCGTAACGCAGCGGAACCGTGCGCGAAAAATGTTGCGCAAGTAACTGCTATACCGTTATTTACCCCCCCCCCGGTATTTGTTTAATTGATACGGAGAACGTTTTCCGGCCATCCGGAAACCTCTGTCGTCGGGGCGAAGTTTACCGACCACCACGAACTGCCCGACAAGCCCGTCACCTGGACCTACACCGTGGAATTGTGCGACAAGAACGACGTGCCTGTTGGAAAGGTCAGCGTCGTGAGCATCAGCGTCTGGCGCGACCGGCAGCCGGAAAACCCGCAATCACCCATCCCCCTCTCTCTCTCTCTTCATCTGTCCCGCAATCCTCCTCTTTTTCCCTCATCATGAGAGCCAACACGGAAATAATGGAAACCGCACTACATGCACCACACACCAACGACGGCGGTTCGCTGCGGCGGGCGCTGCAGGCAGGCGTCGCCGCCCTCGGCATCCTGCTGGCCCCCGTCGTCGCGAAAGCGTGGACGGTCATGAACCTCGTGCCCGATGCGTTCACTACTGCGACCTATTATACTGGCGGCATCCCCTACGACCAGCTGGAGGCAGTCCTGCAACAGACTCCGTTCTATTCGTCGTATCTGACAGCCGCCGGAGCCACTGTGACTGCTGGTGGTCATCTGGCCGAGTTCGAGGTAGGCGTCACTGCCGCCGATGCCGTCATCATCCTGCCCGCCTGGGGGGATGGGGGTTACACCACAGGTGTACCGGGCTACACCGAAAACGAGCTGGCGGTGCTTTCCTCCCTGCTCGCCAGCAATGTGCGCTCGCTGGTGGTAGGAGAATACGACGGCTCATGCTCGACAATGAACAACCAGTTGGCCACCCTGCTCGGCGGCACCTACCTGGGCACAGTGGGTTCTGAAGGCGAAGACTCCACGCAGACTGTCACCGGCAACACGCAGAGCCTGACCGACGGTGTGAGCCAGATCGAGTTTACGGCGGCTTCGGGGATCAGCGGGGGCTACTCGCTGACCGATGGCCACAGCATTTCCGTGTGGGGGGCGAATCACGACTTCCTCGTGGTGCTGGATATGAATG
This sequence comes from Opitutaceae bacterium, assembly GCA_031266495.1. The sequence goes on along the minus strand of JAISAX010000786.1, from coordinate 19,683 downwards.
TGCTGTTCGACGAGAAGGCGGCAGGCGTGAACGCCCGGTTCGCCCAAAACGTCGTCGGCTTCCTGTCCGGCTCCAGTGTGCCCGAGCCCGCCACGTATGCCGTGCTGGCCGGACTGACGCTGCTGGCGTGGGTGGCGCTGCGCCGTCTCCGCGGCAACCGCGCCTGAGCGGACAGAGCCTTTCCCGGACAGGCTTGACCCCGCCTCCGCAGGGACGGAAACCGGAAAACGGAAACAGAAGGGAGACCGTTAGCGTCCGTCAGCGACCTTTAGCGGTTTATTCCTGGTTCGGACAAAATCCCCGGGAGGTTGCGAATGGCGGCGGCAAGGCAGTCGGCGGCGGCAGCGAGCCAGCGGACGCCTTTTCCGGGCGTGGCACGGGTGGCGTCGCCCATCACGCCGGTCGGGGAAATGTCTTCCGTGGCCCAGGCAAAGGTGAGCGGCGCGCCTTCGGGTCGGAGTGTGCCGGGATCGTCGAGGCGGGCGGGCCAGGCGCAGAGGGCGCGATCCATACGGACGAGGTCGGGCGCGATGGCCAGCATGAGCGAGGTTTCCCACTCGCCCGCGTGAAAACCGAAGGCGGCTTCCCGGGCGGAGAGTTCGGCGGGTTTGTATCCGTGCGTGAGCATGCCGGCGCGCAGCCCGGGCAGGGCGGGGTCGGTTTGCAATTCGCGCAACGTGTAGGTGAGGACGGCGCTGTTGCCGCCGTGGGTATTGAGAATGGCGAGGGTGCGGAAGCCCAGGCGGTGAAGCTGCGCGGCCTGGGCGCGAAGCAGGGAACGGAAAGTCCGGGTGCTGTGCGTGAGCGTGCCGGCGAACGAGCGGTGTTCGGTGCTCTTGCCGACAAGGAGCGGCGGAGCGACGTAAACGGGGGGGGGGGGGAGGGAGGGGGAGGGGAGGGCGGAATGCAGCCGGTCGAGCGCGCGGGCGGGGAGGGCCTGGCCGATGAGCGCATCGGTGCCGACGGGGAGGTGCGGGCCGTGTTGTTCGATGGCTCCGGTGGGCAGGATGACGATGGCGCGGGCGCGGTCGGCGGGCGCGATGGCTTCGAGCCGGTCGCGGGTGAGGGAGGGGAGATAATAACCGGGCGGAGTCTGGTGTCCGGAGTCCGGTGTCCGGACAGGAACCGGAGTCGCGGGGTGATGCCCGGGAAGGGGGGGAGGGGGGGGAGGCGGCGGGGAGAGTTCGGCCAGGAGCGCGGCGAGGCGGGCGGTCGCGGCGGCGAAAAGCCCGGGTGCGTCCGGAACGGATGCGATGTTGTCCGCGGAAAGCGGAGGGGGCTGGCGGAAACAGCCGGGGCGAAACGTGGCGTCGCTGACATCGCCGGCGCGGGTGACCGGCTCGGGCGCAGACCCGGAGAGCCAGGAAACGAGCGATTGCGCCGCGATGCGACGGGTTTCGGGCGCGGCGGGGTGGAAATCGAGGTCGAGAGCGGAAAGGTGCAACCGGTAAACGCGGAGGCCGGTTTCGACACGGATGTCGAGGGCGGCGGCGTTGAGCCATTCGCGATGCCAAGGGCAGGTTGAAAAGAGCAGGAGTTTTTCAAAACCGGCGCGGCGGACGCCATCGGCGAGTTCGAGGAGGGCATCGCGGGCGGTGTCGGGATCGATGCCGAAAAAGCAGCAGGGATAAGGCGCGGGGCCGAAGCGGAATGGCGGAAGAACGCAAACGGACGCCGTTGCCGTTGCCGCTGCTGCCACGATGGCGGTGGCCGTAGCGGCTGTGGCGGTGGTGGCCGTAGCGGCGGCGAGGAGAGGAGCGGCAAGTTGTTCTTCGGCATCAAGGGGCAGGCCGAGACCGTGATCGGCATGACCATGGACGGGGAGCAGGGCGAGCGCGCCCGGTCGCCGGGCGATGTCCGCAAACGCCGTGGTGGGCAGGTGCGCCCAAGCGAGAGCGGCGGAACCGGAGGAATCGTCGGTGTGGCGGGACAGCCGGGTGGTGGCCATGTCGGGCACGATGGAGGCTGGCGGGAGCGGGGCAAGGCTGCGGGCAAGGAGGTCGTGATACCGCACCGCAGAGGCAGGCGGAAAGTTTTGGGGTGCAATGCCACCGGAAGCAGACCATTTTTGCGGATATGTTGCGTTGGTTCGCCTTGGATTTGCTGCTGCTGGCGCTGGCGGCGGGGGTCGCCGTCGGGAGAGCGGCGGAGGCTGCGGGTGATGCATCGGAAAAACCGTATGCAATCATGACCACCTTCCGGGCGGGGTTGCCAGCGGAGAAACGAAAGGCCTGGGATTCATTGCCGCTGGCGGAACGACAGCGGTTGGCTGCGCCGGTGGTGGCGGAGATTTTGCGGGAAGCGGAGCGCGGCGAGGTGGCGCGGATGCCGGCGCCGGACGCTGAAGAGCCGGACATGCTGGCAGCGGTTGGTGTGAACAATCGAAGGACTGCGATCAGGATGTTGCTGGACGCAGCGATGCCATCGGCCACCAGGGAGGGCACGAGAGTGCCAGCGCCAGCGGCTGCGGATGCGGATGCGGCTGTGCTGCCGGCAGCGGTCGTGCCGCCGGATGTGGCGTTGTCAGCCGCGTTGCGCATCGGCGAGCAGGTGATGCCGGATAACCCGTTGGTTTTCCCGATTCTGGCGCGAGCAGCGTTGCACGGGATTATTGCGGAGCACGTGGCCGGGCCGGGGGGGGGGGGGCTTTCGGCGGAGCAGGCGAAACGGATCGCCTCCACGCTGGACGGGCTGCGCCCGTGGCCGGAGGCCAATGGCGCTCTTTTTCGCCGGGAAATGCGGTTTGGCCTGGAGATGATGCGGAGCCGGCTGCGAAAGCTGATGACAGATGACGGGAAAACACCGGAGTGGGTGTCACGGCTGCGGGTGTCGTCGCTGGGCTATTATTCGGCGGACGAGTTTTTTGTCGGATTCGAGGACATGGTCAACGGGGAGACGTTTGTCGTGAGCAGCCGACGCGGTCCGGCGCATGGAATCCGTATCCTGGCGGTGAATACGGGACAGGAAACCGCGCAAATCGCCCGGGGCGACGAGGTGGCGACGGTGAAGGTGAAATCGCGCGAACTGGTTTATGCGGGACGGATGCTGACGAAGGCGGAGCTGGAGCAGTTTCGTTACATGGCGGCGGAGGGCGACGAAGCCTTGCTGAATCCGGCTGCGCTGGCCGCCGCCCTGGACGAACTCGAGGAGAGGTCGGAGAACCTGATAGGCCGCTTCGAACGCGGGGAGCCGTCGGAGCCGGAGGACGGGAACCGGCGGTCCTTCGGGGTAATCGACCGGGAAACCATGCATCGCGTTGACGCGATCATCCGGTATGCGGACGCCCGGCAGCAGATTTTGCGGGCGATGCTGGAGTTGCGGGCGACATCGCGCGATCCGGCGAGCGCGGACACGGCCGCATGGTTGCAACAAAACTACGGGATCACGACCACCGTCTCGAAGGAGGACAGCGCCGTCCTCCTCTCGCTGCCCGATCCGGTGCCAGCGGATGCGTTGCAAGGCAACCGGTGGAAACCGGAAATGATGCTGCAATGGAAGTGAGGCGGCATAGGCCTCCCTTGCCGCCCGTGAGGCGCTTGAGCGCCCGGCCCATGCCCATATCCCGGAATCCCGAACCCATGGACAGTTATTTGGCCGGTTCATTTTCAGAATTTTACAAGAGAGCGTTCATTTTGAATTGAACTCAATGAAGAAGTAAGCTCGGTTTGATGGCATGATCCCTGTTTTCCACAATTCCGCCGAACTGACCGCCGAGGAGGCAGGTGTGGATGGCGTGGATAATGCGGATGATGCGGATGCCGGGAAGGGAATCGCCCTTGAGGAGCATGAGAGGGAGATCGTGGCGATCTTTGTGCAGTTGACCCAGGCGCTGGGGGCACCCCGGTCGTTGGGAGAGATTTACGGGTTGCTGTTTGCCTCGCCGGTGCCGCTCTCGGCCCACGACATCACGAAGAGACTGAAGATCAGCAAGGGTTCGGTGAGCCAGGGACTTCGTTTTTTGCGCACATGGGGGGCGATCAAGCCGGTGGTGATGGTGGGGGACCGGCGCGAGTTTTTTGAACCGGTGGTCGAATTGCGACAACTGGTGAGCGGATTTATCCGCGAGCGGATCCAGCCGGAGCTGGAGACGTGGAAGGCCCGCGCCGTTGCGTTGGGCAATTCGGATTTTGCCGGCATGGCGCCGGACGAGGCACAGCGGGAGATCATGGAGAGTCGTGTGTCCAAGTTGCAGACTTGGCCGAAGCGTGCCATGACCGTCCTGCCCATCGTCGCTCGCCTGCTGGGTTGACATTTTCATGCGGCTTTCACCGCGAACCAGTTTATTTTTTTCAGGTTACGCCCCGGGGACGTGACGGGGCGAAGCTCGGAAAAATCCCGAACGAGACCCCGTCGGGACGACGGAGCATGGCGGCGTACCTTTCGATTTTCTTCCCTTGGATTTTACCAAAGTCATCAAAGAGGTAGTGGGGATCCTTGAGGCTGGCGGTATCCGTTATGCGTTGATTGGCGGATTTGCCATGGCGCTGCGCGGCGTGCAACGGACTACGATGGACCTGGATTTTATCCTCATGCTTGAGGATATGGACAGGACACATGCCATCCTGACGGAATTCGGTTATCAACGAGTCTTTCATTCGGAAAATGTTTCCCATTATCTCTCGTCCGGAAAAGGGTGGGGCAGGATTGATATCCTGCATGCATTTCGGGGACCTACCCTGGGGATGCTCTCCCGGGCTGAATTGCTGGAGGTCTCCGACGGCATCCGCCTGCGGGTTGTCCATGTCGAGGATCTGATTGGACTCAAAATACAGGCACTCGTGAACAACCCCGACCGAACTTTGCGGGACTGGAGTGATATCTGCCTCTTGCTACAGGCGGCTCGTGAAGAGCGAATCGTCCTGGATTGGGAGCTGCTCAAAGATTATTTGTGCTTGTTCCATCTGGAAGGCAGGCTTCCGGAAATGAGGGGCATATATGGCGCGCTTGAGTGAAACGGAAAAAGCACAGCTTCTTCAGGCAACGGCAGTACGAAAGCCGACGCCGCAACCGGTTAGACGCCTTTCGCCAAAGGAATACCTCCAATTTGTAACCTGGGCGTCCCGATTCGGTCGCAAGAAAGAGGCGCCCCGCTTCGAAGGCCAGCACTGGAAACTTTAGGAAACATCGGAGGGCATTCCCGGCATCGACTTCCTCATCACCTCCCTTCCCCTCCCCTCTCTCCCCCCCCCCACACACACACCACACACACCACACACAGCGTTTTCCCATGCTGCCCATGCGTATCCTTGTCACCGGCGGGGCTGGATTTCTCGGCTCCCATCTTTGCGACCGCCTTCTTGCCGAAGGACACGAGGTTATTTGCCTCGATAATTTTTTTACCGGAAGCAAAACCAACATCAGCCGCCTTCTGGCCAATCCTGCCTTCGAGCTTGTCCGTCACGATGTTATCGATCCCTTCAAATTCGAGGTGGACCGGATCTACAACCTCGCCTGCCCTGCGTCCCCCGTTCATTATCAGTACAACGCAATCAAGACCGTCAAAACCTCGGTCATGGGCGCGATCAATTGCCTCGGCCTCGCCAAACGCGTCCACGCCCGGGTATTTCAGGCCAGCACGAGCGAGGTTTATGGCGACCCGGCGGTGCATCCCCAGCCGGAGAGTTACTGGGGCAACGTCAACCCCATCGGCATCCGGTCTTGCTATGACGAAGGCAAACGCTGCGCCGAGACGTTGTTTATGGATTATCACCGGCAAAACGGCACCGATATCCGCATCGCCCGTATTTTTAATACCTACGGCCCCCGGATGCACCCCAACGATGGCCGGGTCGTTTCCAACTTCATTGTTCAGGCGCTCAAAGGTGAGGACATCACCGTTTACGGAGACGGCACCCAAACCCGTTCTTTTTGTTATGTAGATGACATGATCGAAGGATTCATCCGCCTGATGAATCAGGATGCGCTGACGGGGCCGGTAAACCTGGGCAATCCCGGCGAGTTCACGATGCTGCAACTGGCCGAGCTTACGCTGAAGCTCGTCGGAGGAAAATCGAAGATCGTCCATCAGCCGCTTCCCCGGGACGACCCGAAACAACGAAAACCGGATATCACCTTGGCGCAGCAACACCTGAACTGGCAGCCGACCGTCGCGCTCGAAGACGGGCTGGCGCGCACGATCGCCCACTTCCGGGAAACGTTAAAAACTGACATTTTGTTGAACCGCTAATCCACGCTGATTTTCGCTAACAGAATTGCAGAAAACTGCCTTTTCCTCTGATAAATGCCTTCCGTTATTATCCAAAGATCCTGTTTGGAGCACCAAGCCTTGTGATGAAAGATCCGGATTAGCGTCAATTAGCGTTCATTAGCGGTTAAAAACGTATTTTTAGATCCTCCTTTCAATGTTATCCGTTGCTAATACAGCGGGAAGTGTTCCGCATATATCACCGCTGCTGCGAAAAGTACGGCTGCTGGGTTTCCCGACACCGGACGCACTGCTTCTCCTTGCGGTAAAACGCGGCTGCTCCCATTATGCACCAGCGGACTATGACGGGGCGGCGGTCATGGATCCGGGAACAGACGTGTTGAGTAACGAAGAACTGGCGATAGCCCTGCTTTCTGGCGCCCAGGAATATCATCCGCAAAGAATCCGGTGTGCGGCGCAGTTGTTGGGAAATCCGGAAATGGATCGAAGCAGTCTGGTACGTCTGGCGCTGATGGAGCGGGCCACACCCGTACTGCGCTATATCGCGGATCAAGCAGCTATTTATGATACCGGGCGCAGGGATTTTTGGAAAAAACTCATTGCCGCTCTTCCGGTTGCCGCGAAGGGGCGACCAGGTGTATGGCCTCACCCGAGTCGGTTTGTTTCCGCACCCGGAAGATTGCGAGGAGGAGTCGTCGCTCGTCCCGTATGGCTACGGCCTGGGCGCATGCGGCATGCCGCAAGATGAAAAGCAATCCTCTCCACATTCTTCGGACGCTGGATAACTATCTTGTCCATCCGTTCAGCTTGTATATCTACGGGCGGTCGGCGTTGGCGCTGGGTTTCCCGGATGCACCGGCAGGCTATCATGCAACGATGGATGTCGATGCGATTCTGCCCGCCGGGGATATTCTGGCCATTGATGCTAATGAAGATTTCTGGCAGGCACAGGCCAAAACAAATGAAACCCTCGACAGTGCGGGTCTGTATTTCACGCATCTTTTTGAAGACAGGCAGGTCATTCTGACATCGGATTGGCTGAAAAGGGTGGTTATACTGGAAATTTCCGGACTGAAACATCTGCGTTTATGGCGACCATCGACTGAAGACCTGATATTGACTAAAATGATGCGGATTGATCCGCAGGATCGCGAGGATATAGAATTTCTTTTGAGGCAGAAGGATTATTCGATCGCTGTATTGCATGAATCGCTGGATCAGGCGCAAATACCACCCGTTACAGAAATCGAAAATGCCTTTGCCGCGAACAGGGAGTGGCTGCTCGCTTGTATAGAAAAAATCGGGAATAGCTGAAGATTTGTTGAACCGCTGATCTACGCCAATTTTCGCTAATAAACCAGACCATGATTTTACACAAAAACCACCAAGGGCGCGAAGATGATAATCGGCACTCCTTTGCGTTCTTTGCGCCCTTTGTGTAAAGGATCGGGGTTGGGAAAGCCTCTCCTCTCATCAGTAGCGTCAATTAGCGTTCATTAGCGGTTAAAATCAAAAAACAGGGTAGCGGAAGAATGAGTCCGTACGAAGAAATATTGAATGCTTTGAGCGAGGCAGGGATTGATTTTATTGTTGGAGGCGGGGTTGCCTGCGTGTTGCACGGCGTGGAGCGGGTAACGATGGATGTGGATATTTCGCTACATCTGACCCCGGAAAATCTGGATCGATTTATCCGGGCAAGCGATCGCCTCGGATTACGCCCGAGGATTCCTGTCCCTCCTGAATCGCTTCTGGACGAAAAAGCAGTGCAAATGATGGTCAATGAAAAACATGCACTGGTTTATACACTTCTGGATCCTGATCGACCGGTGCGACAGATTGATGTTTTTCTCGTCGCGGACCTTTCCTACGAAAATTTGCTTCCCGATTCGGTTTGGGTGGAGTTGGGGAATATCAAGGTTCGCATTATCGGGAAAAAAAGACTCCTGGATATCAAACGGGGAATCAACCCTCCACGACTCAAGGACGCATTGGATATCGAGTTTCTGCAAAAGAATGAGAACGCCTGACGATCATAAGTGGCAGGAGTCCGCACCTGTCAGTCCATCGATTATGGAGGCAATCCGGAACAGCAAGCTGTCCGATTACGACGGCCACACCGAATTCCGGCGGATGACGCCTTACGAACGCCTGCAATGGCTGGATGTCGCGGTCACCTTTATAGAAAAACGAAGAACCGCTAATCCCCGCTAATCTTCGCTGATAACCCGGACAGTGATCTCACACAAAGACCGCCAAGGGCGCGAAGAAGATAATCGACACTCCTTTGCGTTCTTTGCGCCCTTTGTGTAAAGGATCGGAATTGAAATGGCGCTCCGTTAATCCCTTTTAGCGTCATTTAGCGTTTTTTAGCGGTTAACTCCCTCCGGATCTCCAACTCCCAGCTACAAATTCCCAACTTCCGACTACCAACTTCAAATCCAATGAACATTTGCTGCATCGGTGCCGGTTATGTCGGAGGGCCTACCATGGCCATGATTGCGCTCAAGGCGCATGATATAACGGTTAACGTGGTTGACATGAATGCCTCCCGTATCGCGGCGTGGAATTCGGACAACCTTCCGGTGTACGAGCCTGGTCTCGACGAGATCGTCAGGGAACGGCGCGGCAAGAACCTGTTTTTCTCGACCGAGATCCATGCCTCTATCGCCAAGGCCGATATCATCTTCGTGTCGGTCAACACGCCGACCAAGACCTACGGCGTCGGTGCCGGCCGCGCCGCCGATCTGCGTTATATCGAATCCGTCGCCCGGACCATCGCAGAAGCTGCCACCACGCCCAAGATCATCGTCGAAAAATCGACCATCCCGGTGCGCACGGCCGAGACCATCCAGGCCATCCTCAAAGCCAATGGTAACGGTGCCAGCCACCAGGTGCTCTCCAATCCCGAGTTTCTTGCCGAAGGCACGGCCGTCGCGGACCTGCAAAATCCCGACCGTGTGCTGATCGGTGGCGAACGCACACCGGAAGGCCGGCAGGCGGTGGAAACCCTGGTCAGTGTCTATGCCCGCTGGGTGCCGCGCGACCGGATCATCATGACCAATCTCTGGTCCTCCGAGCTTTCCAAGCTGGTGGCCAATGCCTTCCTCGCCCAGCGCATCTCCTCGATCAACTCCATCTCGGCCCTTTGCGAAGCCACCGGCGCCAATGTGGATGAAGTGGCGCACGCCATCGGCCGGGATAGCCGCATCGGCCCCAGGTTTCTGAAAGCCTCGGTCGGTTTCGGCGGCTCCTGCTTCCAGAAAGATATCCTCAATCTCGTGTACCTCTGCGAATACTTCGGACTGCCCGAGGTCGCCGCCTACTGGGATCAAGTCATCAAAATCAACGAATTCCAGAAACACCGCTTCGCGGCAAAAATCGTCCGCACGCTTTTCAATACGGTGGCCGGCAAGAAAATTGCGGTGCTCGGCTTTGCCTTCAAGAAAGACACCAACGACACGCGCGAATCCCCGGCGATCAGCGTTGTCCGCGACCTGCTGGAAGAGCAGGCCAACGTGGTGGTTTATGATCCCAAGGTGCCGGCGGAAAAAATCCGCGCAGATGTTCTCGGTCCGGTTTCGCAGCCATCCACGTCCTCCGGTTCTCCTGTCTCAGCGTTTCAGTTTTCAGCATCTCAACTTTCTGCGGATCATCTCACCGTGGCAGAGAACGCCAATGAAGCCTGCGCCAGCGCGCACGCGGTGGCGATCCTGACCGAGTGGGACGAATTCAGGACGCTCGATTTCGAAAAAATCCATGCCAACATGCAAAAACCCGCCTTCCTGTTCGATGGCCGCAATGTCGTTGATTTGGAACCCCTGGAAAAACTCGGATTCCGGGCCTATGGCTTGGGGAAGTGAACTGCCAGAGAAGCATAAACCCGGATGATGGTTTTACACAAAGATCGCGAAGGGTGCGAAGATTCAGGCAGGGAGCGGAGGTATGGTCGCGAAGGAGCGGAATGTTAATTTGACAATATAGCATTTAAGGGCACTTTGAAAAACTCCTTTTTCCAGACAAACGAACCAACCGCGAATAGACGCGAATGAACGCGAATGTTTCAAAACCTGCTCTTGTTCAACAAAGTTATCTTCTCTCCGAATTCGCGTCTATTCGCGTCCATTCGCGGTTAAAACGACTTTTTCAAAGTGCCCTTAAGGAGGATTATTATCGAAATGAACACTGCAACGTTAGATACCGTTAAGCGAAAAAAATATCGAAAGCCTGTTTTGAACAGGGAGGGAAAGATCGTCAGGCAAACCAAAATCGAAACCGTTGGAATTGGCCGTGTATCAAGTAACGAGGGTATTGACATGGTGGCGGCATTGGGCGCGGACTTCGGTTGCGTTCAGAGTGGAGATAGAAGAACTGTTAAACAAAAACTGACCGATTTCGGACGTCGTGCATAGTATTGTGGATACAGGCTTTATTGTCGGATTATTGGATAAATCCGATCCTTGGCATGATTGGGCGATATCCGTTGCCCCTAATGCGCGGGGCCCTTGGCTGACTGCCGAAGCATGTATTGCCGAATGTATTCATTGTCTGGAGGGAAAGGCGTTTATCGGACGGTCGCGCCTCTTTCTCTTTGACTGGATGGAGCGGGACTTGCTGCATTCGAAGCATTTTTTGCCCGAGCGACAGAGTCTCGTTTTTGCCGAGATGAATCGTTATAAATCTCGCTATGTGGATTTTGCGGATGTCTGTATTGTTACTTTAAGTGATGAATTTCTCCGGCTACCTGTTTTTACGACTGATTCCCGCGATTTTGCGATTTATTTGAGAGGCAGGACACCACGTCAGCTTTTTGCCCCACATAATAGCTAGTGATCAGTCAAAGGTCAAAAGTCGGAAAGTCGGAAGTCATCACCGGCCCGCCGAAGCGGGCCAGCCTTGCAAAATGCTCCGCGTAGCGGAGCCGCTGGCAACCTTCGACCTTCCGACTTTTGACCTTTGACTGATCACTAGCTTTAAGCGCCACACAATGTTTCATCGGCATGAGGATTTTTACGTTTTTTTATGGCTAAAAAAATCCGGACAGAAGGGTTTTCTTCACTTCGCATCCTTCGTGTCTTTCGCGGTTAAAAGGCATTTTTTGTATGGATAGTTATGAACAGTCTGCCGAATTGAAACGTTTGGCCCGGCGTTATATCTGGTGGGAAGCGCCGGAGAAGGCGCTAAAATCGCCCGAACGGGTGATCGCCCAGACGATGACGCTTGGCACACTGTCCGATCTCGACTGTCTGCTGCGCATCATGACTCCTCAGACCCTCCGGCATACCCTTGAGGCGGCTATGCCGGGCTGGTTTGACGCCAGGGCTTGGGCCTTTTGGCATTATCGACTGGGAATGATCGATCCGCTCGAAAATCCCCCTCCATTACTTGTCAGAAAAACAACGTGACGATATTTGCCCCTCATTTTTCCATCCTGCCTTCCTGTCCAGCAGAAGTATATCTGGTCTCGCCTGGAGCCTTTGTCGGGAACGCCTTGGGGGCTTTACGGAGGCCCGGCTATCGCGTTGCGCCTGGGTCATCGTGTTTCCGTCGATTTTGATTTTTTCTCACACGCTCCGCTAAACAAAAAGGAACTGTACCAGATGCTTCCCTGGCTGGAAACGGGGGGTATCCTTCAGGAACAAGGTCATACCCTCACGATATCGCTTCCGGTCGGTGATGATTATGGGCACTTTGAAAAACTCCTTTTTCCAGACAAACGAACCAACCGCGAATGGACGCGAATGAACGCGAATATTTCAAAACCTGTTCTTGTTCAGCAAAATTATCTTTTTCCCGAATTCGCGTCTATTCGCGTCCATTCGCGGTTAAAACGACTTTTTCAAAGTGCCCTAAATAAAATCAGTCACTTTTAAATGAATATGAACACGCAATTTGATATCTTGCTAAAACTTCCGAAAAACAAGCGCATGGTGATTGCCGAGCGACTCTGGCTGTCAGTGGTGGATGAAACAACTCTGCCTGTGCCTGCAAGCCATAAACGTGTCCTGGATGAACGCCTGCACCGGTATCGAAGTGGCCAAAGCAAGCCCATCCCTCATAAGGAAATGATGGCAAGGCTTCGTCAGAAATGAAAAGCAAGCCAGTCTTTGCACTTCCTGAGGTTCAAGATGATCTTGAAGTGGCGAAATCTCATTATGCCTCGTGGCGAGCGGATGGCAGTGAACATTTTCTGGATAAATATGAAGAAACCATACGCTGGATAGAATGGAATCCTGATAGTTTTCCCAAGAAATTTGGCAGGGTGCAGCGTGCCATACTCAAGAAATCATATTATCTGGTTTACTTTATCCAAGAAAAGGAGAGGACGATTGTAATCGCTGTCTTGGATGGACGTCGAGATCCCAAGATTATTCGCCGCCTTATAAAACGAAGACACCACTCCTAGCCACTAGCCTTTAGCGCTTACCACTAACATTCAACATTCAACAATCAACAACCAGCAATCAAAATGAAGGGCACTTTGAAAAACTCCTTTTTCCAGACAAACGAACCAACCGCGAATAGACGCGAATGAACGCGAATGTTTTTCAAGAAGACCTGCTCTTGTTATTTCCTTTCCGAATTCGCGTCTATTCGCGTCCATTCGCGGTTAAAACGACTTTTTCAAAGTGCCCTCCTTTTTCCGGTTCATCACAGAACTTGATGATAATTGACTACAGGGAATAAATCAAGTTTGCTATAGAACGGCATCTCAAATCCTCTTCCCTCTGTAGTCAGTTGCCACTAGTGTGCAGTCAAAGGTCAAAAGTCGGAAGGACGAAGGTCGTCGGCGGCTCCGCTGCGCGGAGCATCTCTCGCGGATGGCCCGCTGAAGCGGGCCGGTGATGACTTCCGACTTTTGACGTTAGACTGATCACTAGATTCTGTGAAGAACCAAAAACTCTCTCATTGTTCCTCTGTAGGTTAATTTTTTAAATCTCCCGAAATAATATGAAAGCTCAGTTTACAGCTATTATCGAGCCTTCGCCTGATGGCGGATATTGGGCGATCTGCCCGGAAGTTTCTGGCGCGAATGGTCAAGGTGAAACAATTGACGAAACAAAAAAATCGCTAAAAGAAGCAATCGAACTTTTATTGGAAGACAGGATTGAAGACATGAAACGAGGCCTGCCGGAAGATGTCATAGAAGAAACAGTCGAAATCGGATGAAACGTAGAGAGTTGGAAAAGCGGTTGCGTCATGCCGGTTGTTATCTCAAGCGAGAAGGACGTGCACATTCTTTATGAATAAATCCCCGGAATGGTATTGTTGAAGCCATTCCCCGTCATTCGGAAATCAAGGAACCGCTTGCGTGGAAAATATTACGATCTCTCGGGGGAGCATAGTAACTGGAGCCTGTTCATAAGGTCGGTTCTTCACTGAACTTGGTGGCAACTGACGACAGGGAACAAATTAATGAACCCTCTTATTGCAAAATATCGAACCGGGCTTGAGGCGTTAAGTCGACGTTTCCGGGTGCGGCGTTTGGCGGTCTTTGGATCGGCTGCGCGGGCCGATTTCGATCCAGCGCGGAGTGATGTGGATTTTCTTGTCGAATTTGAGGATCCCTTGGTGCCGGGTTATGCGGATCGCTATCTTGATTTTGCGCTTGAAGCCGAGCGATTGTTGGGTCGTGAGATAGACTTGGTGACCACGCGATCCGTCTCCAATCCAGTCTTCCAGCGGGAGATCGAGAGAGATATGGAGGAAATCTATGCAGCCTGATGTGGAAAAACGCCTTTGGAATGCGGTTAAAGCATGCAAACGCATTCAATCGTTTACTTGTGAGCTTGATTATGTTAATTCATTGGTACACCTGATGGAGAAAAATGTGACATGATCACTAAAAGCATGGATACAACCAAAACCAAACCATTACCCAAAAAACGCAGGTCACGTCCAACAAAGCCGGTTAGCCAATCCAAGGTCGAACATTTGCTTCCTCAATGGGCGCCAGGTTCGTATGATGGGCACCTTGAAAAAGTCGTTTTAACCGCGAATGAACGCGAATAGACGTGAATCCGGAGAGACGATAACTTTGTTGAACAAGAGCAGGTATTGAAACATTCGCGTTCATTCGCGTCTATTCGCGGTTGGTTCGTTTGTCTGGAAAAAGGAGTTTTTCAAAGTGCCCTGATGGCCCATCCGATGGTCGTCTGTCTCTTCGTAAAGGTTATTCGGAATGAGCAAGCGGCCATTGATTGATACAGGGGTTCTGGTTGCCTTGCTGGATGCTCGCGATATGTATCATCGCTGAGCAATGCAGTCTGATTTATGTCCACAGGATACGATAAGAATGAAAATACACTCTTCGTACATTTCTCTGTATCTTTGTGCCTCCGTGGTTAATTAACAAAACCTCTCTTTACACAAAGATCGCGAAGAACGCGAAGTTTCAAAAACCAACCCTTTGCGGCCTTTGTGTAAATACGTCCAACAAAGCCAGTCAATCAATCCAGGGTCGAACATTTGCTTCCTCAATGGGGATCGGTGCTTATGATGGCCCATCTGATATTCAGGTTGCGTTTTGGCAACCAATCGATTTGCTATTACTGAACCTTGATAAACTATGACAATAGAGCGCATTACTGTAAATCCCCTGATTATGGGAGGCAAGCCTTGCATCAAAGGGACACGGGTTACTGTGGGAACCTTGCTTGGACTCTTGTCCAGCGGAATAAGCCATGCTGAAATATTGGATGCGTATCCTTATATCAAGGAGGAAGATATCCGTGCCGCACTTGAATACGCCACGTGGAGAGTGGAGGAAGTTGAGTTGGACCTGAAAATCGCATGAGGGTGTTGGTGGACATGAATCTATCCCTTCGATGGATTCCTTTTTTCAAAACGAGAGGAATTGAAGCCGTTCATTGGGAAACCATCGGACGTTTCGATGAATCAGACCATGTCATTTTTGATTATGCCATACAAAATGGCATGGTGATATTCACAAATGATCTGGATTTTGGTACGATCTTGTTTCAGACAAAAAACAGCAAGCCTAGTGTCATTCAGGTCCGAACAACGGATCTACTTCCCGATGCGGTAGGCAATCTGGTGCTAACAGCCTTACGCCAATTTAAGGCAGAGATAGAAAACGGTGCCATCGTAACGATAGTCCCCAAAGAAGTAAAAGTTAGAGTATTACCTCTATGATGACTAGCTTCCTGGCAACTAGCGACTAGTCTCCCGGCCTCTAGCACTCAGCAACCAGCATTTGGCCTTCTTGTGAAGCCCAAAGTTTATATTGAAACTACTGTGGTCAGTTATTTAATGGCCAAGCCATCGCGTGATGCCATCGCAGTCGCCAGGCAAGTGATTACTCGAGAATGGTGGAGCACTGAGCGAGATCATTATGAATTGGTGATCTCCCGCTTGGTCATTGACGAAGCCGGCAAAGGCGATCGTGGGGCCGCTCAATATAGGTTAGATGCATTGCGAGACATCCCTTTGCTTGATTTTTCCCAAAAAGCACAACATCTGGCGATGCGTTTTGTGACGCCGGGAGCAATTCCGGAAAAAGCCAAGGACGATGCCATGCATCTTGCTTTGTGCACAGTCCATCGCATTCCCTATATTCTTACTTGGAATTTCAGGCATATTGCTAACCCGGAACACATGAGGTTACTCCGAAATATTTGCCAAAAGACGGGATCTGTGTTCCCTGAGGTATGCACACCCGAACAAATGATGAAAGGCAGACTATGATCGATCCAATCCTGAAAGAAATGTACGCGATCAAAGACGCCAACGGACGAAAGACTTGGGCTATTTTGGCCAAGGAAATCAGGGAAGGTCAAGCACGTGAAGTCGCAACAGGACGGCGTGTGATTACTTTGACTCCTTCTGCTACTCCCAAACGAGTGCGTAAACGGAAAATTCTCCGGGTATCTACCAAGCGGAGCCAACTAACCACTGGATTCGGTTTTTTTCGATAAATAGTATTGATTAAAACTGATGAAGACGATGCCGCTTACATTTAATCTCATAATCGAGAGGGATACAGGTGATTTTTAATAATCCAGACAGGACATTGAAAGACTGGAGCGACATTTGCACGATGCTGAAAACAGCAGGAGAAGACCGTATTCCATTGGATTAGGAGTTGATTGACGATCATTTACGTTTATTTCATTTGGAAGGAAAACTTTCAGAAATGAAAGGAATATATGGCACGCTTAAGTGAGATCGAAAAAGAGCAGCTATTAAAATCCCCGGTTGATCAGCAACCGGAGAGGCAGTCTGGAATTCGTTTGTCTCCTGTGGAGTATATGGAATTTCTTATCTTTGCCGCTCGCTTTGCACGCCAAAGGAAGCCGATGATTTTTACCGGCAAACATTGGAAGCTCTAGCCCTTGGCTACCAATATGAATATTCAATTTGCTCTTTGATCAATTATGTGTCTCTTATAAAAGAATATTTTGCCCTTATGAGTTTACATTCTCAAATTACTGCCGATCCCAAAGTTATGACAGGCATGCCATGCGTCAAAGGGACTCGTGTCACAGTGGCTAATATCGTCCGTCAAATAGCGGCGGGTCGCACTCCTGATGAAATTTGCCATGACTATCCATATCTCACTTTGGAATCGGTTCGAGCCGCGCTCGAATTCGCAGCCGATATTTCGTCTGCAGCGACTTACGAACTGGTTGAATCGTGAAACTGATCATTGACGAAAATCTTCCTCCTCGGTGGTGCGAGTATTTTTCCCAATCAGACATCCATGCTACCCACTGGAACAATATTGGAAGAAATGGCGATCCCGATGAAGTTATTTTTGATTATGCATACAAGCATGCTGCTGTGATTATTACGCAGGATCTGGATTTTACCCGATTACTTGCACTTCGAGGATCCCGTCTGCCCAGTGTCATACAGCTTCGGGTTCCATGTCCTGTTCCGGAATATATTGGTTCTATTGTGCTCCAGATTCTGAAAAAACATGGAGAGCAGTTGCATGCAGGTTGTCTGATCTCTCTTGAATCCAACCGTTACCGGATTCGCCTTTTGCCCTTATATTAAAGGACACTTTGAAAGACTTTTTTCCCCAGACAAACGAACCACCCG
Organism: Opitutaceae bacterium; assembly: GCA_031266495.1. The sequence continues at coordinate 2,453 of JAISAX010000786.1, read as the reverse complement.
CGTACCGGGCGAAGCGACAGTCTGACATTGGACGCGAATGTTTCAAAACCTGTTCTTGTTCAGCAAAATTATCTTCTTCCCGAATTCGTGTCTATTCGCGTTCATTCGCGATTAAAATGGCTTTTCCGAAGTGTCTTTCAATATTTGATACATTTATCTCATTGGATAAATCCTGGTTTATGAACTGAAGTTACGCGGATCGAAGTGGCACGGGCTTCCAGCCCGTGGACGGCGCGCAGCGCCGCCTCCCTGCTCTCCATCGTGTCATTCACTGTAAACAACTGTAATTCTCTCAAACAAATGATCTTGCCTGGAGGCAAAGGGCGACGCTGCGCGTCGTCCACGGGGATTGTCAGAAAAAGCCCGTGCCTCTTCATGGCCGTCCGCGTAACTTCAGTTATGAATTTGATGCTATCGTATCCATATCGATCAAGTCATGTTTGAAGCAAATATAGCTCCAATAAAATCCCGCCTTCGGGAGGCGGGTGTGCGACGGATTGGTGTATTTGGCTCCGTTGGACGCGGGGAAGCAAACCCGGACAGCGATGTCGATATTCTAATTACGTTTGCTGACAATGCCCGAACATTTGACAATCTCTATAATGTGGGCGAAGCCTTGGAAAGTGTGTTTCAACGCAGAGTGGATTTGGTGACGGAAGATGCATTGAGTCCCTATATCGCTCCATATATTTTTCGGGAGATTCAATATATTGATCTCGATAATTGAATATATTAAACATATTCGGGATGAGGCTCAGTTTTTGGCTGAATCAACGGAGGGCATGAGTGTCGATGAATTTATAGATGATTCTGTCTTGAAACGCGCTTGTGTCAGGGCCATTGAGATTATCGGTGAGGCGACCAAGAAAATTCCGGAAGATTTCAGACAAAAATATCCCAATGTAGAATGGCGTAAAATGGCAGGAATGCGGGATCGCTTGATTCATGATTATTTTGGAGTCGATTATTATATCGTATTTCAGGTTGCTCGGGAAAAAGCACCTGAGTTGGTTAGGGTGATGGATAGAATTGTTCAAATTAGCCACTAGATCTTGGTTTTTCTTGATAAACAATCAACCGCTAATGGCAGGGGTATATGCCTTGAATCATATACAAAAAACATTAATCAAAGGATTGCAATGAACCATATCAATTATGAAAATATGCAGAATAATACAATATCATATCGTATTTGCCTGAAAAAACATTTGCTTGGGATATCGTTAATTTGTGACATAATCAACTATGAGTCGGAATTGAAAATCTGATTATTGAACAGATCTATTATCTAATGTTATGCAATTATAGCCATACGAGGGTTCGGAAGCATCGAATAACATCAGTTGTCATGATACTGACTTTCATTAAACATAAATTACTGATTGAACTTGCTAAACAGTTTTAAAAAAAGCTGGAAATCCCGCTATGTTCGGAGTGCAGCAGTGTTGATGGGCAGTGCTGGAGTCGGTCAGTTGATAGGATTGGCAACACTTCCATTGACCGCGATTCTTTATAAACCGAGTGATTTGGGATTGGCCCAGACGGTGGTGAATGTTCTTGGATTGTTGGGAACGATTTGTTGTGGACGATTGGACCAAGGATTACTTCTGGCTCCCGAGAAAGAGATCCCGCGATTTATGGCAGCGGGTTTTTCTTTAACCTTGGGTATTTCAGTTCTCACGGCAGTGACATTAAGTGCCTTCTGGACGTTTCAGAGGGGAGCGCCATTGGCATGGTGGATTATGGTTCCTGCAATCTTGTTTATTGGTTGGTCACAACTCATTGATGCGTTGGCACTGCGAAAGCGCGCATTTACAGACATTGCGAGAACCAAGGTTGAACGTTCTGCCATGAACTTCATTGGAGTAGTTGGATTTGGCTATCTAGGAGGGGGGGGAGGAGGGTTACTCTTGTCCCAGGTTTTTCAAAACATAGCGGGGACTTGGCGTTTATGGAAACGGGTTGGACGTTCAATTACCTCCAAGGTGATATTTGAAAGCCGTCACGGTGTAAGAACAATCTTTCGCGAAAACGGGCATTTGTTGTGGGGAGCGTCAGGGTCAACATTGGTGAATAGTGCAGCTTGGGCGGTTCCTCCCCTCGCAGTCGCTTATTTTTATGGAACGACAGAAGCAGGATACCTGGCGTTGGCTTTCAAGTGTGTCTCACCAGTGAGCACGTTTATTATTTCCACATTAAGTCAGATTTCAATTGGTGAAGGCGCACGATATATTGAGAATAATGACCATGCCGGATTAAAACGACAGGTCATCGGTTTTCTAAAAATCAGCCTTGGAGTCGCGGCCTTGGTAGCCATAGGTGGGGTTGTCGCAGGTATTTATGCTCCGCTTTTTTTAGGAGAAAAATGGCAGGGAACCTCCAGATATCTGGCGATTTTTGCAGGCCTTGTTGCCATGCAGTTGGCGATCAATCCGTTGACTTGTCTTCCTGTT
>JAISAX010000783.1 GCA_031266495.1 Opitutaceae bacterium | reverse complement strand
ACAAGATGAACATCTTGAGGATCCCCCCCCCCGCCCCCCCCCCCCGACCGCCTTGCCGCTGTGTGGACCTGCCTCCACAAGCCCGACAACAACGACATCACCAACGGACCCGCCTGCTGGTGTGCCAGCGCATCATCCGCCGCCAGTTGAGTCACCACCAGACCGGCAAACTCGCGCCACATGGCTGCCGGACGCAAGGGCACCGCCCGCATCCGCTCCGCCCATACACGCAACCCGTCCCTGTTCCTGCAACGCGGGGAAAAATGCAAAGCCACAACCTCGAACGGCAGGCGCGGATCGTGCGTTCCCGAGACGGATTCACCCGGACATATCAGCACGGCCAACGGACCCGTCACGACCAGCGGCTTCCCGTCGATCACGAGCCTGCCGCTCCCGCCCAGGGCGATCCAGAGGTCGTAATCCGCAAGACGTGTATTCCAACACCAGTCCCGCGGGCACCGGTAGTGGTGAGGCTTGCTGTTCAGGCACACCGACGAAAACGGCAGTGGCGAAACCGGGATACCCTGGCAGGCGGTCAGGACGGGCGGACTCATCTGGCAAATAATGCAAAAACAAAGAGAAAAAATCCATCCACAAAAACGCCGCGCCCTGACATCATAGTCGTGATTAAAAACTGAAATTACGCGGAACGACGTGGCACGGGCTTCCAGCCCGTGGACGGCGCGAAGCGCCGCCTCCCTGCTCTCCTTCGTGTCATTCACTGTAAACAACTGTAACTCTCTCAAACAAATGATCCTGTCTGGAGGCAGAGGGCGACGCTTTACTGCCGATCCGTCCACGGGCTGGAAGCCCGTGCCACTTCAAGGCAGTCCGCGTAACTTCCGTTAAAAACCGCCCCCCCCCCCCCTTCCCATGAAAATCCTCCGCGACCAGTATCTCGATTACATGACAAACCCAAACCCGGGCACGGACGCCGGGCGACCGATCCTTGTCGAACTCTTCGGCCCGCTCGTCGGTCTGGAAAACGAATGGCGCGCGCAAGGCGCCACCGAAGACGAAATCGCGCTGACCGCGTTCGGCTTCGATTATTTCCACCTGCACCACGTGGCGGTATCCGCCGGACCGCGCAGCGGCCTCGCCGGGGAAACCATCGAGGAGACGCCAACGCACCGGATCGCGCGCGACCGCTACGGACGCCGCACCATGCTCTGCAAGGACACCGCGAGCATCCCCCTGCCGATGGACTATCCCGTCACCGACATGGATTCGTGGCTGCGCGTGAAACCCTGGTATCAGCAAGACAAGCACCGCTTCACGCCCGGCTGGGCCGAGTCCGCCCGGGCGGCGCGCGACACGGGAGCGATCATCGTATTCCATATCCCCGGCGGCTTCGACGAACCCCGGCAACTCCTCGGCGAGGAAGGCGTTTGCCTGGCCTGTTACGAGCACGAGGAAATGCTCCTCGACATGCTCGACACCTTTGGCGCGCTGGCGGTGCGCCTGCTCGAAACCATCACCCGCGAGGTGCCCGTTGACGTACTCTCCGTGCATGACGACATGGCGGGCAAGAGTGGTCCGCTTTTTGGACCCGCGCATGTGCGCCATTACATAGCCCCCTACTACCGCCGCTGTTGGGAGGTTGCGGCGGGAGGCGCGGCGGGAGGCGCGCGCATTTTCCAGCAGGATTCAGACGGCGACATGAACCCCGTCATCGACGCCCTCATGGAAGGCGGCATCAACTGCATGTATCCGATGGAGCCTGCCGCCGGCATGGACATCGTGAGTGTGCGGAAAAAATACGGCCCCCGGCTCAAGCACATGGGAGGCATCGACAAACATGTTTTGCGCCAGTCGCAAGACGCCATCCGTCGCGAGCTTGAATACAAGCTGCAACCCATGATGCGAGCCGGCATGGTATTCGGTCTGGACCACCGCATACCCAACGGCACGCCCCTTGCGAACTACCGATATTACGTAAGAACCGCCCGCGAGATCCTCGGACTCGACCCCGCCCCCCCCCCCGGTTGGGCGCGCGCCGCGTTTTGAGGAGAACCCTCGGGGTGTAATTGAAAGAGGAGGGAAGCCTTGGTGTATCGCCTGAGCCGTCGTAGGGGCTTCGCTTGCGAAGCCCGCGAGGACCCTTCGCAACGGGAGCGGGAGATACGCCAATACTCTCCGCCAGGCGCGGGCGTCGCAAGCGACGCCCCTGCGAAAACGCCCTCCGCGTAACATCAGTTACCCATGAAATGCCAGACAACCTGCCATCAGCCTGACTTCGTCGTCTTCGTTGTCTTCTTCTTCGCGCCCTTTGTGTACAAAAAATCGGGAAAAAGCAAAAAACCCAAAAATTAGCCTTGCCTGTCTTTTTGAGAGGCATCAGGCAAACGACCTACGCAATTGCACCAACCGCCCGCCGCATGACCGCCGTCACCACGCACACCCCGTCAATCACTTCCGCCATCACAGGCGAAGCATTCAGGAGCGGCACACAGGCGAAAAAACTTACGCAAGTGATTGTAATAGCGCAACTTACCCCCCCCCCCCCCCCCCCGGCGCACCTAATTCATTGACAGGCAAGGGAATGCGAGTCGGGAACGAACGCGGAAGACACGACCGTCACAATCGGGGAACCGGAACCGCACAAAACCCCCGGAAAAGGCAGACGGGACACCGGCGACGCAATCCGGGAAAACGCCCGACAA
>JAISAX010000756.1 GCA_031266495.1 Opitutaceae bacterium | reverse complement strand
CCCCGCCTTTCGCGTGCCTGGACGGAAACATCCCCGTCTTGTCCCGTTCTGCTATTCAGTCCGTGACTTGATACTGTGTACTTTCGCGCCCCGGCCAGGGTCGCTCATGGTCGCAGGTTTTTTGTTTCAAATATCTGCGATTTATCGAGTTACGATAAATGATTCAGGATTGTTGTTCGACTGTCGGGCGAGCGATTTCCGGGAGAAACTGGAGTCATTCCGGAGGCCATGTTTTTATCCGGCTCTCATGTTCCCGAAGGCAACTTCACCCGCCCAGCCGCCCAGTCACTCAGCACTTACTTGCACGATCCGTCCGTATCAGGATTTCCCCTCCTCTCCTCTCCCCCCCCCCCCCCACACACACACACAAGCCAAATTGCCATGATCCGATGTAGCCATCACAATGCCTTCACAGTTAATATCCGGGAAACGAATACGATATTCCGGTCTTTCCATGCCTTCACCCTGGTCGAACTCCTTACGGTTATCGCCATCATCGGCATCCTTGCCGGCATCCTGATTCCGGTTGTCGGAACAGTCCGGGGGAAGGCCAGGGCGGTGCAGTGCTTGTCCAACATGCGCCAGATCGGCATGGCAATGAATCTCTTCGCCGATGAAAACAAGGACAGTTTTCCCCGTATCCACGGCGACAACTCCAACGGTTGGGATGGAACAAAAACATGGATGAGTAAACTCGCCCCTTACGCAGGCATGTCGGAAAACCGGATGGGAGCGGACCCGTTGCCCAGAGCCGCCGGCATTTTCGTCTGCACGGAATTTGACCAGAAAGCCGAGGGCCTCGTGGTATCTTATGGTTACAATTGGTCCGTCCAGAATGCCGGATTGAATCTCCTGCGTAGTGCTTTTCCCGTACCGGGCCGGACGTTTCTGGTGCTGGAAATGCGCAAAAACGGGGAAAACGCAACACGCGCCTTCAGCGATGTCCTGACACGCCGCCATCCCGGAAACAGCACCAATGTTATTTTTGCGGATACCCATGTGGCTGTCATCAGGGAACCGGTCGAAAGCTCCGATCTCCGATGGGATCCGTGATCGCAATTGTAATTAAAAACAGGATACCACTGGAGGTTTTCCCTCCTTTTTCCATCAGCAACCACCCGATACGACAACAACAACAACAACAACAACTGTTACAAAACACCATGAACATCATGAAGATTATCATCGCGTCCACAATCGTGCGCATCAGGCGTCGGCTTTTTGCCATCATGACGCCGGTCGCGCTGGCCGGCGTGCTTCTGGCCCTGCCGGCGCCATCAAGAGCCGCCACCCTTGTCGAATACAATTTCGACACCGATCCGAAAAACCCCAACGCCAACACCTTTTCTCCGGCGGCAGGTTGGGACTCCGGCTTGAAAACTCCGGGGAATGCGGCATTCGCCCCGGATGCCTTCAATGGCGTGGGGCAGGGTGGCGCCACGCCGGGCAGCTACGGCTGGACTTCTTCTGGCGGCAAAGAAGCCACAGGCGGTCTTCTCGTCCGCCTGAAAACAACGAGCGACATACCAGACGCTCCTGTAATCGTTTCGACGGACGCCGCCTCGGCGATCTCCACCAGTTCGTATGTCGAGTTTACGGTTACTCCCGGGAACGGCGGGACGATGAGCTTTGCGGGTTTCTCCGCGTGGCTCGGCCTCTATGATGGCAACGGCGGCGGCAGTGCGAACAGGCCCTTTACCGCCACGATCTTTCTTTGTTCGAGCGTGGATGGTTTCAGCACAAGTGACATTCTCGGCAGCAAAGCGGTTTCTACCAGCACCGGGGTTTCGCGAAACAACGGCGTGCTCGACGTGGATTTTTCAGGCTTCGGCGACAAATTTCAGGAGATCAGGGAATCGGTGACATTCCGGCTCTACATCTTTGCCACCCAGAATGGAACGACTTACCCCAGCAGCGCCCATATGGTTTATCTCGACCAGTTCGTCCTGACGGGAAGCACAACGGCGGTGCCCGAGTCCGCATCCGCCGCGTTCACTCTCGCGTTGACGATTCTGGCCGCCGGCCTCTGGCAGATTCGCCGTCGTCGCCGCGACAACCGCCTGTCCTGATTCCCGGACACGACACGCCTGCCGATTCGCTGACACCTCCGGAGCGACCACCGCGCAAATGATCGAAAAACTCCACTCCCGGAGCGGGCGATTGTCAGAAAAAGCCCGCGCCACTCCGGAACGGTGAGGCAACGCTTGCGGGCGAGACGCCCGCGCCACTCCGGAACGGTGAGGCAACGCTTGCGGGCGAGACGCCCGCGCCACTCCGGAACGGTGAGGCAACGCTTGCGGGCGAGACGCCCGCGCCACTCCGGAACGGCGGCGCTCCGCGCCGTCCATGGGCTGGAAGCCCATGCCACTCCGGACCGGCGGCTTCGCCGTCCACGGGCTGGAAGCCTGTGCCACTCCGGAACACGGGCAAGATGCCTGTGCCACTCCGGAGCATGTCCAGTTTTTAAGATACGCCCCCACCGGATGCCCGGACGGGACCTGTCTTGCCCGAAGCCGTTTTGCCTCTCGTGATCACGCAATCCATCCCTTGATGAGAACCTTCCACACCCGATTCCGGCTGTTCCGGATACTTGCCCTGCTTCCCGTTTCCGGGGCATTCACCTGTCTGGTTGCCGCCGGCCAGTCATCCGCGGCGCAGCCTGCCTCTCCTCCCGTTCTGATCCAGATCCGTTACCCCGATCTTCTCGCCAACCGGGCTGATGCCGACTCCGGTGACGTTCTCCTCAAAAAAGCCGTCGCCTCGCTTGCCGCCAAAGCCGACAAGCTTCCCGACCAGCCCGCCTTTACCGTCACCGACCCGGAAAAAATCGTGGCGCCCTCCGGCGACCCTCATGATTTCCACGCCATCGGCAAATACGCCTGGCCCAACCCCAACCCCGACACCGCCGACGGCATGCCCTGGATTCGCCGTGACGGGTACACCAATCCCGACTGCTGGACCGGCAAGTATGACCTGACCCGCTACGGACGCATGCGCAGCCATGTCACCACGCTCGGCCTAGCCTGGTTCCATACCCGCGACGAGAAATACGCGGCCAGGGCGGCCAAACTTCTCCGCACCTGGTTCATCGTGCCGGAAACCCGGATGAATCCCAATTTCAACTACGCATCGGCCTGGCCTGGCGTCCACGACGGCATGGCGATCGGCATTATCGAGGGAGCCGACCTGATCCGCATGCTGGACTCCGTAAAACTCCTGGCGCTCTCCAAATTCTGGACATCTGCCGACGATGCCTCCCTGAAAGACTGGTTCCGCGCCTATACCACATGGCTTCTCGAAAGCCCTCCGGGAAAAACCGAAGCCGCCATGGTCAACAACCACGGCGCCTGGCATGCCGCCCAAGTCGCCGCCTTCTCCCTCTACACCGGCGATGCCGGTCGCGTTGCCGACGCCCTGAAAAAAGCCCGCCGTTTTATCGGCACCCAGATTGCCGCCGACGGAAGCCTTCCCCACGAACTCAACCGGAACCGCTCTCTCTGGTACACGCTCTACGGTCTCCGCGCTCTCACTACGCTCGCCGGGTGCGCCGCCGCCGCCGGTGATGACCTCTGGCACTGGCGCAATCCGGAAACACCCGACACACCTTCCCTCAAAATGGCCTTCGATGCTCTCGTTCCCTTTCTGACGGACAAAGCTGCCTGGCCGCGCAAACATCTCGACAAACAACAGGCGGTTCAGGTCGCCGCCCTCCCCCTTTTTTATCAGGCCGCCGCTGCCTTTCGCACACCCGAACTCATCGGGGCCGCCCGCTATCTGGCACAGAAAACCGGCAACCGCGTCAGTCTCCTCGCCCGTATTCCCGATCCCGCTACCGCCGCCGCCGCCGCCACCACTACCACTACCACTACCACCACCACCGCTACCGCCACCGCCGCCGCCGCCGCGACGGACGTCTCCCCGGCTCCGGTCATTCTCGTCCGTTCCGCCTTCGACCGCGCCGGCCTCTTCATTTGCAGTGCCATTCGCCGATCATCGCCGCGGTGGCCGACAACTCCTTCCCTCTATCTGCCGACCGCGACCGAAACCGCGACCGAAACCGGCAAGGGGCAGATGTGGTCCGACATCGGCCTCGGCGACTGGATGCTCGACCTTGACCGCCCCGACGTGACCGGAGAGACGCTGGCGGCCGCGCTTGTCGTATTCATAGGGAAAATACGGAAGCCCGGGCGAAGCTGTCCGCCGCCATGACCCGGGTGCGCGGTATCCAGCGTGAAACGATGGCGCAGATTCGGGATCTTCTGCCTCTCGGCCAGGACCTCCCGAAGGAGTCATGCCGGAATAAACCGGCGGCTCCTTTGATCACAGAGCTTTTTTCCCGGGCTGTTTGCCTTCCAGCTTCTTTTGGGCGGCCTTGATACTGGCGAGGAAATCGCGCTCGGCGGAGGAAAGTTCCTCCAGTGTTTTTCGCTGGTATTTTGTGTATTCGGCGGTCGCCTTTTCCAGGGCGGTCTCGTGACTGACGGTCCCGGCGTTTTCCAGAACGCCCTGGCCGTAACGTTTGGCAAAATCATCCAGCTCCGCGAGCCAGTCTTTCATATACATGGGCTGACGGTTCATGGCGCGCAGTTCCGCCAGGTCGAAAAATGCGGAGACCATGCGGTTCAATTTCGCGAGTTCGTCCTGCTTCAGATAATTTTTGGCGACGGCGATTTCGCTTTTCAGTGGTTGCGACCCGGAGAAAGCCGTCATGCCCATGAAAGGCAGTTCGGCGTTGGCGCGGGTGGCGATGATTTCGGCGGCGGTGTGGCCGTGCGCGGATCGTAGTCCGCGCTGGTGGCGTAGAGGTCGAGGAGTTGCCGGTAAAAAACTTTCTCGCTGGAACGGATGTCGCGAATGCGTTCGAGCAGTTCGCGCCAGTAGTTGCCCCCTCCCGCCTGTTTCAACCGCTCGTCATTCATGGCAAAGCCCTTGACGAGATATTCGCGCAGCACGCCGGTCGCCCATCGACGGAATTGCACGCCCCTCAATGACTTGACGCGATAACCAACAGAAATGATGACGTCGAGATTGTAGAATTCCACCTGATAGGTTTTTCCGTCCGCGGCAGTTGTTGCAAAATCTGCAACAACTGCCGTCGCCGCCAATTCTCCTTCGGCGAAAGCATTTTTGATGTGTCTCGAAATGACCGATTTGTCCCGTTGGAACAGTTCTGCCATTTGCGCCTGGGTGAGCCAGACGGTTTCGTTCGAGAGCTGGCATTCGATGCGGGTTTTCCCGTCGTCGGTTTGATAAATGAGGATCGCGGTTTTTTCAGGGTTCATGGCGTCGCTTTTGTCAGGTTTCGGAGGCTGGTTTTACCGACGCCGTGCAGTCAGGCAAGCATGGCCGGGCCTTCGACAAAATTCCTGTATTCAGCGTTGGATGTTCGGCGCGCAGCCCCTCCCCCCCCCCTTACCCTCTTTCCCTTCTGCTACCAATCGCAATTATGCCCGCTTACGATTGGCGAAATCTCCGCCGGAAAAATGTTCGCCATCATCGGGGGCGATGTGTGTCGCGGGCGCGGGCGGGCATGGGGCTGGCGTGGATTTGGGCGGCGGGGAACCACAA
>JAISAX010000424.1 GCA_031266495.1 Opitutaceae bacterium | reverse complement strand
CCCCCGCCCCCGGGGCCCCGGGCCAATACCTTGCATTCCGGCAATTTTCCGGCGGTCCCGGGGGGTTCCGCGCCGTAATGTTACCTCCCCCCCCCCCCCCCGGCCTTCCGGAGCTGGCGGAGTTTTCCTGCGCGATAACACGCGGCAAGGGCGACCCCGCCAAAAAGCAACCCCAGGGTCGAGGGTTCGGGGACCGGTGCGATCGACACGTTGCCGCCACCCGAAAAGGCCGTCGTGGAAAACAGCGCGTTGAGTTCGCTGCTCGTATAACTTTGGCTGGCCCCGGAGAGCGTGGTGGTCCCGAAAGTGAAGGAGGATACGGACAGATTGCCGGTGAGCACCAGGCTGGCTCCGCTGCTTGCCATTGAAAAAGTCGCGCCGGTCGCGGCAAAGTCGGTGGCGAGCGTCAGGGTGCCCTGGTTGAGGTTGATCTCGCCGGTAAAGGCGGCGGCGTTGGCGACGGAGAGGACATAGGAGCGCGGATTCGTGAACCGCAGGTAGCCGTTGCCGAGGAGATTGGTGACGTTGAGGGTGATGTTCTGGTTAGTGTTGGCTCCTTGCAGGATCGCCGCGTTTTCATTGGTGGCAGTGGACAGGATGGTCAGGTTGGTGACGACAAGAGTCGCTGGTTGATTGGTGCCTGTATTGACGTTGTTTGCCACGCTCCCGACCCCAATCAGAAGGTTCCCGATGATGGTGGTTTTTGCCTTCAACGTAAGCGCGCCTCGCGTGCCTCCGTCTCCGCCTTCAACGGTGAGCGACGCGCCGGGAAAGGTCGTTGTGCCCGTGCCACCACCGGGAGTGGGTGTGCGAAGGGTGTAGCCGTTGGTGAAGTAATGGTTGCCGGTGGACGCCGCGGCCTCGTTGTCCCACAGCGAGGCGGTTTCCCAGTTCAGATCGTTGCTGCTGGCCGGGGCGATTTGCTTGATATCAGCGGCCTCGACGGTGGCGGTGGCGGCGGTGGCAAACAGGGTGACAATGGCCGCAAGGAAGCGGCGTGCGTGTAGTGATTTTTTCATAACAATGGTGACTGTCGGGTGTTCGTGTTGTGTTCGTGTTGTGCTGTTGTTGTTTACGGTTCGGGTGTCGCGATTTCTTCAATGATGAAGGTGACCGAGACGGGTGAAAGGACGAGCTGGCCGGCGTCGGGCAGTCCGGCGGAATCGGTGGACAACGGGGTGGTTTTGTATCCGTCGGCGGAAATCTCGGCGCGCCGAAACATGGCGCGGGAGGGGGCGACGGAATCGTCACGTTGTATCCGTTTTACGGATCCAATGCGGACGTCCAGGCTCGCGGCGCTGCGGTTGACGAGCATGAGGGCGCGTCCGCCGTCTTTGCGGATGACGGCAAAGGGAACGACTTTTTTCCCGTCGGCTGTGGTGACGGAGACGGAGTCGCCGATGAAGCTGGCGTTGAGGTGATGGTAAACGTGGGCCGAGGGACGCAGTTTCCAGGCGCGGCTCATTTTGCCGTAGATGTTGTCCACGTCGTTCCATGCATAGGTGGCGGTTCCGCCGTGGTTGAGGACGGAGGTCATGGCAAGGGCATCGAAGACGGCGCCTTTGTGGTCGATCATGCGCGGGTCTTTGGAGTGCCAGGTCCAGTTGATGTTGAATTCGTTGAGGACGATGTCGATGGGGCGTCCGGGAATTTCCTGTTTCAGGATTTTTTGGATACGCGTGATTTTCGGGCCGAAGTTCGAGGCGCTGTCGAAGATGGTTTCGTCGGGGAGCGAGGGGTCGTTGGTGCTGTATTCGTGGCAGGAAAAGAAATCGAGGTTGTCGCGCGTGCCGCGGATGAATTGGCGGATGAGATCAACCCGGGCCGCACTGGAGATGGCGGGGCCGCCGACCTGGATGGCGGGGTCGGCCTGTTTCATGGCGCGGGCGCAGCGGTTCCAGATTTCGATGACCTTGTCGTATTGGGGGGGCTTGTCGTTGCGCGTGAGGGCGCGGACGTAGGCGAGTTCGCGCTCGTTCATGGGTTCCCAGCGGCGGACGCCGAGGCCGAGTCCGGTGTTGATGATGCGCACGAGGTCGGCGCAGAGCGCGGCGTAGGCGTCGTACTGTTCTTCGTCGAGGAGTTTTTCCGGCGTGGAGGTCATCCAGGCGGGCCAGGAGTGGATGGTGATTTGCGCGGCGGCCGTCCTGGGCCAGTGCGCGGTGGCGCGACGGATTTTTTCAATGTCCCAGGCGCGGGTCTCGTGGTTGAGCCAGCCTTTTTCCGAGGTGCGGGAATCGGAGATGATGCCGCTGGTGTGATAGCGTATCGAGCCGGGGTTGATATGGGCGATGTTTTCCCGCCAGGCCGGATTGGCAGCGCTGTCGGGGTTGAAGGCCTGAAAGGCGTTGAGCGAATACGCCTCGCGCGGGATGGCACGGAGAATGTGTGCCCAATCGATGGATACGACGACGGGAGGGGCTTCGGCGGCGGCGGTGGAGGCGAAAATGGAGACGGCGAATGCGGTGAGTGCGGTAAGTCGGGCCTTGATACGGATGATGGTCATAATGAGAGAGAGTGTGTGTGTGT
>JAISAX010000415.1 GCA_031266495.1 Opitutaceae bacterium | reverse complement strand
TCCCCTCCCCTCTCCCCCCCTCCTGCGCGGTGGTGGACATCAGCGACACCGGCCGCGGCATCCCGGAGCCCATCAGGGGAAAAATCTTCGAATCCTTCCTCTCCACGCGACCCGACGGCACCGGCCTGGGGCTGGCGATCGCCAGGCGCATCCTGCTCGGCCACCACGGCGACATCAGCCTGCACGGCACCGGCCCCGACGGCACCACGATCCGCCTCCGCCTCCCCCTCGCGCCCTGACGCCGCGCCGCGGTCCGTTCCCCCTGATACTGCTGATACTCCCGATAAGCGCACCGCATTGTTACCCCCGCGAATCACGCCGACGTTGCCACTCGCTTCGCTGTGAGAGCGAATCGCATTTGTGAAGACAGATTCCAACCCAGCCCCCCTGACTGCTCCGGCCACCGGGACGCCTTTTGTGAAAGGCCCCTGGAACCACGTGATCGACGTTTACGATTTCGTCGTCCACAACATCACCCCGTACACGGGCGATGCCGGATTCCTCTCCGGGCCAACCAAAAGCACAAGCTACCTCTGGGAGGTCTGCCGCCACGCGCTCGCCGAGGAACGATCCCGCAACGGCTGCCGCGCCGTGGACGCCGGCACCATATCCACCATCACCAGCCACCAACCCGGTTACATCGACCAAGACCACGAAATCATCGTCGGCCTCCAGACCGACGAACCCCTCAAACGCTCCATAAAACCCTTCGGCGGCATCAACGTCGTCAAAAACGCCCTCAAGGAACGCGGCATCGAACTCTCCCCGGCCGTTGTCGAAACCTTCCGGTACGCCAAAAACCACAACGACGCCGTCTTCTCCGCCTACGACGACGAAGTCCGCGCCTACCGCTCGAAGCACATCATCACCGGCCTGCCCGACAACTACGCCCGCGGCCGCATCATCGGCGACTACCGCCGCCTCGCCCTCTACGGCGCCGACCGCCTCATCGCCGCCAAAAAAGCCGACTTCGCCCGCCTCGACCGCGACAGCATGAGCGGCCGCCTCATCCGCCTCCGCGAGGAAGTCGCCATGCAAATCGCCGCCCTCAAGGACATCGTCACCATGGCCGCCGGCTACGGCTGCGACGTCTCCCGCCCCGCGCAAAACGCCCGCGAAGCCACCCAGTGGGTCTATTTCGCCTACCTCGCCGCCGTGAAAGAGCAGGACGGCGCGGCCATGTCGCTCGGCAACGTCTCCTCCTTCCTCGACATCTATTTCGAACGCGACCTCCGCGACGGCACCCTCGCCACCGAAGAGCAGGCGCAGGAAATAATCGACCAGTTCGTCATGAAACTCCGCCTCGTCCGCCACCTCCGCCCCGGCACCTACGACGAGATTTTCGGCGGCGACCCCACCTGGGTCACCGAGTCCATCGGCGGCCAACTCCGCGACGGGCGCACCAAAGTCACCAAAACCTCCTTCCGCTTTCTCCAGACGCTCTACAACCTCGGCGCCTCGCCCGAGCCCAACCTCACCATCCTCTGGTCGGAAAAACTCCCCGCCGGCTTCAAGGCCTTCTGCGCGCAAGTCTCCATCGACACCTCCTCGCTCCAGTACGAGAACGACGACCTCATGCGCCGCGTCCGCGGCACCGACGACTACGGCATCTCCTGCTGCGTCTCCCACCAGGCCATTGGAAAATCCATCCAGCACTTCGGCGCCCGCGCCAACCTCCCCAAAGCCCTCCTCCTCGCCCTCAACGCCGGCCGCGAGGAAATCGACGGCGCGCCCGTCATGAAAGACATCCCCCCCCTCCCCCACGCCGACGACCCCGACGCCCCCCTCGACTACGAACAGGTGATGGACAACTTCCGCCGCACCCTCGCGCAACTCGCCCGCGTGTACGCCAAGGCCATGTTCATCATCCACTACATGCACGACAAGTATTACTACGAAAAGGCGCAGATGGCCCTCATCGACACCGACCCGCGCATCGACATCGCCTACGGCGCCGCCGGCATCTCCATCATCGCCGACGCCCTCTCCGCCATCAAGCACGCCAAAGTCACCCCCCTGCGAAACGAAAACGGCATAACCACCGGCTTCACCATCGAAGGCGACTACCCCAGGTACGGCAACGACGACGACCGCGTAGACACCCTCGCGCAGGAAGTCACCAAAATCTTCATCACCGAACTACGCCGCCACAAAGCCTACAAGGACGCCCGGCCCACGCTCTCGCTCCTCACGATCACCTCCAACGTCATGTACGGCAAAAACACCGGCGCCACGCCCGACGGCCGCCCGGCCGGCGCCCCCTTTGCGCCCGGCGCCAACCCCATGCACGGCCGCGACACCCACGGCGCCATCGCCTCGCTCAACACCGTGGCCAAGCTCGCCTACAACGACGCCGAAGACGGCATCTCGAACACCATCTCCATCGTACCGAAGACACTCGGCGCCACGCGCGAGGACCAGGTGGAAAACCTCGTCGGCATGATGGACGGCTACTTCCTGCGCAACGCCCACCACCTCAACGTCAACGTGCTCAACCGCGAGACGCTGAAAAAAGCGTACGACCACCCGGAGGAGTACCCGCAACTCACCATTCGCGTATCCGGCTACGCCGTGAACTTCACGCGCCTCACGCGGGCGCACCAGATGGAAGTCATCACGCGGACCTTCCACGAGAGCATGTAGCCCATGTGGCGCGGGCGTCCCGCCCGCAGACGGCGAAGCCGCCGGATCGCGTGGCACGGGCTTCCAGCCCGTGAGCCGGATCGGAGTAGCGCGGGCGTCTCGCCCGCAACCGTTGCCCCTCCGCTCCGGCGTGGCGCGGGCATCCAGCCCGCTTCCGGTATTTTCCGATCGCCCGTTTTTAATGTGTCCCATGAGACCCCTATCCCCCATGAGTCCCATAAAACCGCCCGACGCATGTCCCCCCCCCTCCGCATCCACTCCATTGAAACGCTCGGCACCCACGACGGCCCCGGGCTGCGGATGATCATATTCACGCAAGGCTGCCCCATGCGCTGCCTGTATTGCCACAACCCCGACACCCTCGACCCCGCCGGAGGCCGGCTCGTCACCCTGGCCGAACTCGTCGAGCGCGCCATCCGGCAGAAACCCTATTACGGAGCGCGCGGCGGCGTCACCCTATCCGGCGGCGAACCCACGCTCCACCGCGCCACGCTCCTCGACCTCTTTCGCAGGCTCCACGCCCACGGCATCAACACCTGTCTCGACACCAACGGCCTCATACTCGACGACGCCCTGCGCGCCCTGTACGCCGAAACGGATACCGTGCTCCTCGACATCAAGCACATCGACGACGCCCGCCACCGCCGCCTCACCGGCGTATCCAACGCCACCCCGCTCGCCGTCGCCGCCTGGCGCGAGGCCACCGGCCGTCCCCTCTGGCTCCGCTACGTCCTCGTCCCTGGCTGGACCGACGACCCCGCGCACCTCGAACGCTGGGCGCGCCACTTTGCCGGGTACCGGAGCGTGCAACGCGTAGAAATCCTGCCCTACCACCGGCTCGGCGCGCACAAATGGGAGCATCTCGGCCTGCCCAGCCAACTCGGCGACGTGCAGCCCCCCACCGCGGAAACGCGCCAGCTCGCGCACGACATCTTCAGCCGCCACCTTGCCAACGTCATCGTGAAGTGAGGCGGTCCAGCCTGCCGGAGGAGGTGCTGCGCGCCTCGCCCCCTCGTCTGCCACGGACGTTCCGGGGAAAACACCAACGCTTCCGTAGTCTCCAACCCGCCTTGCGGCGTCTCCCCCGGAACCTCCGTAGTCCTCCCCGGAACCTCCGGGGAGGCCCCCGGCTGCCTCGCGACAGACGCCCGCCGCCCGGCGGTCCCCGCCGACCATTTTATTTGTAACATTCAGGGAGAGCGACCGCGGCAAGACGCTCTACATCGCCTTCCGCTGGGAGGCGCCCAACGGAGCCAAAGGCCCCTGGAGCCCATCTACACCATCGTCGTCCCCTGAACCCGGCCCACGCCAACGGTCCGTCACCGATCGCGAGGCCCCCTGCCAGCCGATCAGTCAAAGGTCAAAAGACGGAAAGACATCAGCGCGGCCCGCCGGAGCGTAACATCAGTGCGTAACATCAGAGAACACCTCCCCCGGCGATCCCCCCGGCGGTGTCGTTGACAACGCCGGCCGGCTCGCGAATCCTCCGCGACACCACGCCAATGTCCGACACCACGCCTACACCATTCGACACCATCGAAGCCGCGATTCAGGACATCGCCGCCGGCAAACCCGTCATCGTGACCGACGACGAGGACCGCGAAAACGAAGGCGACCTCATCATGGCAGCCTCGAAAGTAACGCCGGAAACGATCACCATGATGATCCGCTACTGCAGCGGCATCATCTGCGTGCCCACGACCGGGCCCCACCTCCGCCGACTCGGCCTCGGCCCCATGGTGCAACAAAACCGCGAAGCGCAACGCACCGATTTCACCGTGACGGTGGATGCCGCCGAAGGCATCACCACCGGCATCAGCGCCCGGGACCGGGCGCACACGATAAAACTCCTCGCCGACCCCGAAACCCGACCCGACCAACTCGTGCAACCCGGCCACGTATTCCCGCTCCGCGCCCGCCCCGGCGGCGTCCTCGAACGCGCCGGCCACACCGAAGCCGCCGTCGACCTGGCCACGCTCGCCGACCTCCCCCCCGGCGGCGTCCTCTGCGAACTCGTCAACGACGACGGCACCGTGCAACGCCTGCCCCAACTGATCGAATTCGGGAAAAAATTCGGGCTGAAAATGATAACCATCGCCCAACTCATCGAATACCGGACGCAACGCGACCAACTCGTGGAACGCCTCATGACCCGCCCCTTCCCGAGCGAATTCGGCGACTTCACCCTGCACGTTTTCCGCAACCGGCTGGACGGCCGCCAACACCTCGCCTTCGCCCTCGGCACGCCCGATGCGGAGCCGACGCTGGTGCGCGTGCACGCCGAAAACATCCTCGGAGACGTATTCCGCCTGCGCGGCTCCGACAGCCACCATTCGCTCGCCGCCTCGATCGAGGCGATCGCCCGCGCCGGTCGCGGCGTGGTGCTTTATATACAACCGGAACACAACCAGGGCGGCGCGGACATCGTCCGCCGCCTCGAAGGCCACCCGGACGGCCAGTCGATGGATTTCCGGGCCTACGGCATCGGCGCGCAGATCCTCTCGGCGCTCGGCCTGAAAAAAATCCGCCTCCTGACGAACAACCCCCGCCGAGTCATCGGACTCGACGGCCACGGCCTGGAAATCGTGGATCAGGTGGCGCTGTAGTCCGCCGTCGCCACCGCCGGACGACGGGACGAACGGGGGCTGTCTTGCGAAAAACTGCAGCCCCCGGAGCGGCGGCATTCCTGCCGCTCCGGCTTCGCGTAACCTCGGTTACTTGACTGAAGTTACGCGGACTGCCATGAAGTGGCACGGGCTTTTTCTGACAATCCCCGTGGACGACGCGCAGCGTCGCCCTTTGCCTCCAGACAAGATCATTTGTTTGAGAGAATTACAGTTGTTTACAGTGAATGACACGAAGGTGAGCAGGGAGGCGGCGCTTTACTGCCGATCCGTCCACGGGCTGGAAGCCCGTGCCACTTCGATCCGCGTAACCTCGGTTACTTCAGTTATACCCGAGGCTCCCGGTCCGGGCTCGTTTATCTGGCGGGAATGGTCGTGCTCTTGCTGAAATCGGGCGCTCCGATGCTCACGCTGGCAGCGGCAGCTCCACCCGCCGCCTCCGTGACGGTGACCACGGCGGGCGCGCTGGTCACGGGACGGTTGACGGGGTTGTTCACTTCCACGGTGTAGGTGGCGGCATCGGCGGCGGTCACTTTTTTCAGAGTGAGCGTCGCCCTGGTCGCTCCCTGGATTTCCCTGCCGTCCTTGAACCAGCGAT
Source organism: Opitutaceae bacterium (assembly GCA_031266495.1). The sequence continues at coordinate 5,206 of JAISAX010000415.1, read as the reverse complement.
ACGTGAGCCTGGCGGTGCCGGCGGCCTTGACGGCGAGCGTTACGGACTTGCCCGCCGCCACGGTGGTTCGCGCGGCGGGTTGTCCGCCGGATGGTATCGATACGGGCATGACGACCTTGATCGAAATCGCCTTGGCCGTGGCCTTGCCGACGATCTTGCCCGCGCCGTTGGTCACCTGCACGGTGTATTTACCGGCGACGGTGATGTTGGGCGCGGTGAACGAGTCGGTCGTCACGGCGGCGGCGGTGGTGTGCGTGGCGAGGACGGTTTTGCCGAGGAGCCAGGTCCAGGTCAGCGGGCCGCCCGTGCCGGTGCCGCTCTGGAGCGTCACCGTGAAAGTCACCGGGTCGCCGGCCACGATGCCGGTCTTGCTGTCGGCGGTGGCGGTGAAGGTGGCGATTTTCGGCGGCGTGATGAGCTTCACGGTGGCAATGGCGCGGGTGACCGGTCCCGCGGTGTTGGTGACACGCACGCTGTAGTGCCCGTCTGACTTCGCTGTCCAGGTCGCCTTGGTCGCGCCGGGGATTTCCCTGCCGTCGAGCAGCCATTGATACGCGGGCTTCGCCTTGTTTTTGGCCAGCTTGACGGAGAGCTTTGCGCCTTTGGAGGCGAGCGCATGGATTAGCCCGGCGTCGGTGGTGAGGATTTCGGGCGGAAGCACGGCGCTGACCATGGTGCTCGCGCTGGCTTTGCCTGCGATGTTGGTCGCCTCGACGGTGTATTTGCCGAGGTCTTTTCCGGCGACGGAATTGATGGTCAATGTCGCTCCGGTTGCCACCACTTTACCTTCGGGATTTTTCCACTGGAAAGAGGGAGCGGGTTTGCCGCTCGCGACAGCGGTCAGTTCCAGTTTCTTGCCAAGGACGGTTTCCGTCTTGCTTGCCAGCTTCGTGGTGAACTTTGGCTTTTCGGGTTTGTTCACCGTGAGCGAGACGGCGTCGCTGTCGGTTTTGCCGTTGGCATTTTTGATCGTCACCGTGTAGCCGCCCGAGTTTTTTGTCGTGGTTTTTAAAATACGATATGTGTTGGAATTCGCATTCTTGATCGCCTTGCCCTTGAAGAACCATTGGTAAGTCAACGTTCCTTCACCCGTGGCGGTCACGGAGAAGGTGACGGATTCTCCCTGCCAGATGGTCGCCTGTGGCGATACGGACAGGTTGGTGATGACCGGGATGCGAGGTTTGCTCACGGTAAGGTTCGCGGCCTTGCTCGTGACGGAACCGGCGCTGTTGCTGACCACCACGGTGTAGGAGCCGGCGGAGGATTCGGTCACGCTGGCAATGGTGTAACCGGCGCCGGTCGCGCCGGAGACGGCCTTGCCGTCCTTGCGCCATTGATACGCGGGCGCGGGCTTGCCGGTGGCGGTCACGGTGAAGGTGACGGATTCGCCGACGGTCCTGGTTTGCGAGACGGGTTGCGTGGTGATGGCGGGCGCGATGTCGGCAGGCGGGGGGGGAGGGGGAGTGTTGACGGCGAGCGTGGCGCTGGCGCTGGCGGAACCTGCGGCGTTGGTGGCCGTGAGCCGGTAGGCGCCGGCGTCGGCGGCGGTCACGCTGGCGAGGGTGAGCGTGGCGGCGGTTTTGCCGGCCATGGCATTCCCGTCCTTGTACCACTGCAACGCGGGCGCGGGTGTGCCGCTGACGGTGGCGGTGAAGGTCGCTGTCTGGCCGGCTTCGCGCGTGAGCGAGGCGGGCGAGACGGTGACGGCGGGTTTGACGTTGAGCGCCGCGCCGGTGGCGAGCGCGAGGCGGGCGGGTTCGCTATCGACGGGACCGGTTTCCGCAGTGGTGCGGTTGGCGATGCGGACAAAATACTCGCCCGCGTCGGCGGCGGTGGCGCTGGCGATGGTCAGCAGGGCGGTGGTCGCGCCGGAGAGCGGTTGACCGTCCTTGAACCATTGATACGTCATGTCGTTGCTGATGGCGTCGCTGACGCGTTCCTCCCACTCGTCGATGAAGCCAGTGCCAACCCAGAGGTTGACTTGCTGGCCGATCCTGAAGAACTGCGAAAGCGGTTCGTGGGTGATCTCGAACCAGGCGTGGCCTTCGTCTTCGAAGGATTCGGTGTCCTCGACGTGAACGTGGAAGCCGGCTTGCGAGTAGAGAACGCCTCCGTCGGCGTATTTGATCGAGAGGTAGGCGTCGTAGCCGCCATCGTCCGTGGCAGCAGCGAGGACCGGGAGGCTGACCGCGGGCGAGGTCGTGTTGGGGATTTTTTCCCAGTCTTGCCAGAGGCTTTTGTAGTCTTTGCCATCCTCCTTGTACCAGCCGTATTTCCAACTTTCGTGGTCGAACCAGGCAGTGCCCCACTGGAAGGTGAGATTGGCGATGCCGGAGCCGAGGGTGCCGGCGGGGAAGAACTGGCCGGTCGCGCCGGTTTCCAGATAAATGTGCCGGTTCGGCTCGTAGTAGTCGTATCCGTTGTCGATCGGCCAGGCCTTTTTGTTGTCGAGGGCGAGCAGGCCGCGTTTTTGTAGGAACAGGTCCCAGGTGGAGGGCTTGACGGTGGCGAGCAGGCCGCTGGAGAGGAAGTTTTGCGAACCGGCGACGAGGATGCCGCGAGAACTGAACTCAAACAGGTTGCGCAGGTCGAGCGGGGTGGTGGCGAAGAGCGGGGCGGCGTTGATCTGAACGTCGCCGAGGTCGCGGTTGTCGGAGAGCCAGACGGGGCCATCAAGGGCGTCGCGAAATTTCACGAGGTTGTCGTGAAACTCCTTGCGTTTTTGCGCACGGGCTTCCGCGAGCGTGAGGTAATACCAGTCGTCGTCTTCGTAGATTTCGGTGATCCAGCCTCCGTTGTCCTCGTCATACCAATACCAGTGGCCGGTGAAGCGGTCGTGAAACTCGTCGTCGTCGGACGCGGGCTGGTCGCCGGCTCCGGCGTCGAAGAGCCAGACCGAGCTGCTGCCAGCGGGAGCGGAGCGGGCGAAGAGCGTTCCTTCGATTCCGAGAACGAGGTCGAGGGCGGAGCGCAAGGTATCACGAGCAGAGATACGTCCGGCGGGATCGTCGGCGGTGGGACGGAGGAGGTCGGCGTGATCCACGATGAAGGTGTCGGCCTTGAATTCGCCGGTGAGGGCCGAGGTGTAGGCCTCGACGAAGTTGGAGTTGGAGAGGTCAACACCAAGGTTGTAGCTCCTGGCCAGGTTATAGGCGGCCTGGCTGCCTTGCAGCAGGGCGATGAGCATTTGCGCGTCGGCGTGCTCGACGATGATGGTGTTGGCGCTGCCGGTTTCCGCCGTGCCCAGGCTGGCGCTGAAGCCGGGCTTGATTTCGGCAAGGTCGGCGAGGATGGCGTCGAGCGCGGGTTGCTGTTGCGCGAGGAAGGTCAGGAGATCGAAGAGGTTGGTGTTGGCGGCGAATTGCGGGATGGCATTGAAGGGCACTTTGCCGGTGGTGACTTCGATGGTGGCGGGCAGTGTGGCGGCAGGCGTGAAGGTGAAGGGACCATCGACCCCCCATTGGGTGTTTTCGAGACGGAGCGTGAGCCACTGGCCGGCTTTGAGAGTGACTGTGAAATTTGTGATGGTGCCGCTGGCATCCCTGGTCACGGCAGAGATAGGGAATCCTTCGGGCAGGGCGTCGGTGATGTCGTCCCAGTCTTCGTCATAGATGGCATCGTTGCAGAGCCAGCCTTTGTCGTGGCCATCCAGATACAGTCCCATCTCATACCAAGGGATCATACCGCCGAGTTCGGTTGTGGAGACATTGATAGCGAAGCTTTGCGGAGTGGAGCCGGTGTTGCGCCAGGCGAGCAGAAAATCATAGCCCTCGGGGACATTTTTCTCAGCCTCGGCGGGCGTGAGGACGGTGACTCCGGCGGGGAGCGGCTCAAGCGGAGTGAATGTTATCGGCATGGCGTAGTAAGGTTGTTTGAATACCACCTGTTTTCCGGCGGGGAGGGTGAAGGTGATGCTGTCGATCACGGTCCGGGTATAATAGGTGTATGCCGTTTCCGTGTGTTCGGTGTGGTCGAGTGCGAGGAGGGTGGCTTTTTCGTTCTGATAAATCGACAAGGTGTCATCGTAGGGGGACTGAGAAAGGGTGGCGACTTGTGTGCCTTCAAAGTAGAGGTGGGTCCAGTTCCAGCCATCGTCTGGCGAGTCGAGCAGCAGGGTGATCGTCCGGGCCTGCTCGGTGGTGTTGCGATAAACCCGGTCGATGCTGGTGGGGGCGGGCAAGGTGTAGCTGTCACCGTTTTTTACCCACGGGGTGCCGGTTTTGTTCACAGGGATGTTTTTGTATTCGATTTGGGAGGCGCTGCCGAGAGGGTCGAGCGTCACGCGGGTCGCGCCGATTTTTGTGAGGAAGGCGGCGCCGTTGTCCTTGGCGACCACCCCGGCGCGTCCGATGGCGCGCAGGAGCCGGGCTTCCTGGTCGGTGGAGTTGGTTTTCAAATACGGGTCGAGGGTGGAGACCATCGTGGCGTAGTCGGCGTTTTTCATGGCAGCGCGGGCGTCGGTGATTGCCTGCGCGGATGCCGCCTGGCCTTGGCTGGCGGCGAGACCGGCGACCAGAAGGATGCCGGTGATTTTTCTCAGATACTTTTTGGTATTCATGGGCTGAGGTTATGGTTGTGAGTTGACTGACGGAAAAAACGGAGAGGCGGACAGACGGCGCACTGGCCGGGGACGGGATTCGATGGCTTGCAGGGAGAGCAATCCGCTGGCGGCGTCGCGGCCAAGGCGGAGTTTGCAGCGACGGCCTTGCGCGTCGGTGGCATTGAAAATCAATGACGCCGCCGCCGGTTCCTGCGTGGCGGTCGCGAAGGGAAGAGGCGGACCGGAGGCTTGCCATGATGTGGCAGCGCCGGAGGAGGGGGGGGGGAGGGGCGCGGTTGTCTGCCCGGTCTGGATCAGGCGCACGGTGAGCGGGCCGCGTAGCGTGAAAAAACGGAGGCCGCCCAGATGCAGGCCGAGTTCAGCCCAGTCGTCAGCGGTGCAGGCGCGGGGAAATATCTCGATGGAAGGTTTTTGTAGTTCGTAGCCGGGTGCGGGCATGAGGAATGGCCCCATGCGTTTGCGCGCCGGGATGATCTTGTCCGCCTTCACTCGGCAAATGACATCGCCGGTGAGACTCGAGAAATACGCCTGCTGGAATTTTTCGACCCGCAGGAGCATCGCGGAGGGTGTGTCGGCGGCGGCGCAAAGGGTCGTCGGACATGCGATACACGGTATCCAGATACTGAACACAAGGGCGAATGCGCG
>JAISAX010000412.1 GCA_031266495.1 Opitutaceae bacterium | reverse complement strand
CCGTCGCAGGTTTGCGCATACCTGTCGCGGGTTTGGTCATACCTGCCGCGGGTACGGCCGTACCTGTCGCGGGTTTGCGCATACCTGCCGCAGGTTTGGACGCACCTGTCGCAGGTATGAGCAAACCTGCCGCAGGTATGGCCATACCCGCGACAGGTATGACCATACCTGCGACAGGGTACGACCATACCCGCGACAGGTTTGCGCATACCTGCGACGGGTATGGCCATACCTGCCGCAGGTTTTCGCCCCTCTTCGCCTTGCAGGCGCATACCCGAATCTTCCCAAGGCGATTATTCGCAACAACATAAAACAATAGAACCAAACCACACCCTCCATCACATGAGTTCACACACCATCCGCAAATGGTTTCCGGGCGATGCCAAGAGCCAGCTCGCCTGGGCCAACAACCACCTGACCGCCCTCGAACAACTCGCGGGCGTATTTGACGTGCCCGCCGCCTGGATCACCGCCGCCCGGACCGACCTCCGGCACATCGAGGATTATTATGCGTGGCGCGACCAGTCCGACGAACTCGCCCGCGAATACACGCAAGCCATCCAGCGCGCCGAATGGGACTTCGACGGCGCCCCCGTCACCACCCAACCCCGCGACCCCGCCACCCTCGGTATCGACAAAACCGTGACCATCACCCCCGGCTTCTATCGACGCCTCTTTGCCAACATCGACGTGATCCAGAAAAACCCGAAGTGCACGACCGAGATGAAACGCCAGCTCTTCATCCTTGCGCCCGACCCCGGCCCGCCCGACCTGCTCAACCTCACCCCCGACGCCCGCGCCTGTTTCACGGGAGGCGAAGTCATCCTGCAAGGCCGCCTCCCCCGGCCCGCCCGCACCTGGCGCATCCTTGTGGACCGTTCCGACGGCGCCGGCACGCAAGTCGTCGGCACCATAGCCGGGGCCAAGTTTACCGACCACCACACCCTGCCCGAAAAACCCGCCACCTGGACCTACACTGTGGAGTTGCGCGACAAAAGCGACGTGGCCCTGGGCAAAGTCAGTGTGGTGAGCATCACCGTCTGGCACGGCAGCGCCGACCACGGCCCCGAAGGCGTCGGCGACTCTTGACGATCCCCCCCCCCCTCCAGCGACACCTGAACCAGTATAGCTGCACGAACAGCACGAACCGCAAGACCTGCATGAACCGCATGACCTGTATGAAGCATAAAAACATCCCGTTCCGTTCCGGCAAGAGGGCCATCATGACGACTGTCCTGATGGCCATTGTATCCATTGTGATGTCCGGAACGAAAGCCCGCGCCGGATTCAGTCTTGAGGGTTACTCCTTCACTCTTGCCTCCATCCCTTGGGATTGGGGGGAGACAGCCAATATTACCAATAACGGCTTTGTTGCTCTGGCAGGGGAATTCAGCTTCGACAACTACCTCCTTGGATACTGGGATACAGGCAAAGACACAGTCACTTACATTAATCGCCTACCCAACTATCCGCGCGTCAACAGCAGCGGAATTATCATGAACGAGGAGACCGCGTATAATGCCAAAGGAGAAAAATTCTACGCCTATCCATCGAGCAAGATGTGGGATATCAATGATGCCGGTATTGCCGTGGGGTGTTATGGCTCTAATAATGCCTCCGTGTGGGAGAGTGCGACAGCACAACCCACTCTTCTGCCGTATCCTGACAATCATACAGGTACCGGTCGTTTTCACCGCATCAGCAACAACGGCATTATTGCAGGTTCTGCAGTATCAGGCGGTGTGCCTATGCCCGTAATGTGGAATGCCGAAAGGGATTTTATCCCGTTGCCAACCGTTAGCGGGGCCACCCTCTATAATATTGCAGCAATCAACGATGCCGGAGTGATTGCGGGAAATGTCCAGATTGTTAGTGACTACTGGACCATCACTCATGCCTATGTATGGGATGCGGGCGCGGAAGAGGTAATCCTGACTGATCTGGAAGCCATCGCGGCCAGCGCTCTCGGCGACGACGAAACGATCCACCACGGTACGGTGGATGGCATCAACGAGAGTGGCATCCTTACAGGCAGCCTGTACATCAACGGCACGAGCCAGAGTAATCAGCGTGGTGTAATGTGGGTGCCAAAGGAAGGGGAGGCCGGTTATGATTTGATAGATGTCACCAGGTTGGCCAAGGAGGCCGGGCTTCTTGTTGAAGGCGTCGGCACGGACGAGGGTTTGACGGCGATCCTGACGGTTTCCGACATAAACGACCACAACCAGATCGTCGGAACAGGGCTTTTGCGGATATTGAGCGAAAGGTGGGTGGATGAGACTTGGGTGGAGGTGGAGGGGGAGGATGGAGAGTGGTACGAAGTGTACATTGAGGGGCATTATGAGCCTTACTATGCGAACCAGCAGGTGGCCTTTTTGTTGAATCCGGGGTCGTCGCAGGTGCCGGAGCCGGGAGCGACGGGGGCGGTGGCCGGGGTGGTGGCGTTGCTGGCGGCATGTGCGGCGATGCGTCGTCGCCCGCGCCGGCGCCAGCGCGGGCGTGGGGACCTCTGAACGAACATCCTTGCCCGTGAGCGTTGCTTCTCCGCTCCGACGTGGCGCGGGCGTCCCGCCCGCTCCGGGAGTGGAGCGGCGGGAGTGGCGGGAGTGGCGGGAGGGCGGGGAGGCATGGAGGCGGCGCTTCGCGCCGTCCACGGGGATTGTCAGTAAAAGCCCGTGCCACGCCGGAACGGTGAGGCAACGCTCATGGGCAAGATGCCCATGCCTCTCCCGGAACACGGGCTGGAAGCCCGTGCCACGCAGGATCCTGTCTGCTTTTTGAGATGCTTGCTGATGTTACGCAGACATCGTTTTTGTAGGGCGCACTTCACGTGCGCCCGCCAGGTGCGCCCGCCAGGCGTTCCCCGGCAAATCACGCCGCGGGCGCACGTGAAGTGCGCCCCTGCGAGAGGATCCGCATAACTTCAGATGCTTGTCCGGAATATGCGGGTCAGTTCGCCCTCCGGCGACGGAAGGCGAATCCGGCCAGCAGAACGAGCGACCCCGCCAGCAGGGCGACGGCGGCGGGTTCGGGGACCGCCGACGTGAGTTCGACCTTGAGGTTGTCGAGGCCGAGTCCGGCGGCGCTTGTGGCCGGGGCGCTGGCGCTCCCGGGTTGATCGCTGGCCCACCGGAACCAGAGATATTCGCCTGCCCGCCAGTCGAGGCCGGTGAGCGTCACGCTGACGGCGGTCTTGTTAGCGTCGAGATTGCCGTTGAGTCCTTTTGCCGAACCGGTGACTCCGGATGCGGCATCGCCGCGGGCGTCAGCCGTGTAACCGGTGGCGGTCAACTGGCTGCCTGTGGATGCGGTGATCAGGTAGGAAAATGTCCATGTGGTGGCACTCGCGCCTTGCCGCCATTGTTCGACATCGAAGGCAAGGGTCACGCTGTCGATTGTCGCTCCCGAAGTGTTCTGAAGCTGGAGGCCGAGGTATGCGGTGCTCGCAAAACCTTCGGCAGAGTAAATGCCAAGTGCGCGGTCAACGGCATCGGGATTGCTGTTATAGGCGTCCCGTCCCCAACTGTAGATTCTGCCGTTGTTGTGCTGTTGTCCTGCGCTGGCACGGCCGGCTCCGGCACTGGAATACCAGCCGGCCAATGTGCTGTTGTTGCTGAACGTGAACGAAGTGGTGCCGCTGTTGTCTCCGGATGCGCTGGCATGGGCGGGCAGGGTGTTGAAGTCCTGCGTGCAGGCGGTTGTTCCGTCGAATGCGGCTTGGGCGTGGAGCGTGCCGGGGACGGCGAGGGCCAGCAGGCCGGCGGTGGCGGCGGTGGCGGCGTGGACAGGGAGGTGTCGGTGAATCATGGTGATGTGTAGTGTTGGTTATATGACAGAAGGAAAAACAGGAAAAGGGGGGAGATGTTGTTATTTGTCGAAGCGCCAGAAGGGTGTATCGCTCGTGGCGTGGTTCGCCTGCATGTCGGCCTTGGTGATGCGGCTCACATGGGCATCGACAAAGGCGACGTTGACGCTGTCGCGATGGGGATAGCGGAGCGGACGGGCATAGCTGTCGGGGACGTGCTGCTGGTTGACGTTGGATTCGTAGTTGCCAGAGCCGCCAGAATCGCCTGTGGCGCCATCCATGAAGAAGGCCGTTCTGGATGGGTGAGTGATGAGCGAAAGACGCTGGCAGTATCCATATTTCGGATCTCTTGGCTTGAGCGCGGAACCGTCATCCATCGTGGCGGTGGCGTAAGAATTGATCGAATAGGTACGGGCAAAGTGAACGTTGCTGCCATTGGCGGGGAATTTTTCGTAGGCAACTTCACATTTCATCGGCGAAGGAGACCTGGAATAGTCGATGACCGGGTTGGTCCGTTTGGGAAAGCTGAGATAGGAGGCGATCTGGGCCGGATAGGCGTAGTTGGTCGTTCCTTGATTGTAGGACCAGGCTCTGGCATCGGGCATTTTGTCCCTGTTGTCGTCTATCCAGAGACGGGCGGCGGTGGCGAGCTGGCGGAGGTTGCTGACGCATTGCGCGGCGCGCGCGGTCTCGCGGACCCGGGCGACCGTGGGAATGATAATCGCGGCGAGGATGCCAATGATAACGATGACGGTGAGCAGTTCGATCAGCGTGAAGGCTGCGTCGCGCCGGACTGCACGTGCAGTCCGGGCTGGAGATGGAGCAAAGCTCCATCTCCAGCCAAAGAGTGCTGAAGGTTTATGTGGTGGGATTGTCATGACAACAGGTGTTGATGTATGTGTATGTGTATGTGTGTGTGG
>JAISAX010000516.1 GCA_031266495.1 Opitutaceae bacterium | reverse complement strand
CCCCCCGTACGCACCCCATAACCCACGAAATTTTCCGCTAACCCGATCCCTCCCTCCCCCCCCCCCCGGATTTACGGTGGAAAAAATCCGTAAAACTATCCTCTCCCTGAATCCTTTGGTTGCTGCTCCGCCGGTCCAGGACCTTCGCGTCCTTCGCGACCTTTGTGTAAAAAAGCCACGTTGCCGGGGGCTTCAGGCTTCGGCGAGCAGTTCCAGCGCGGCGGCGAGGACGGGTTTTTGGCCGTCGGCGACGGCGGCTTCGAATGCGGGCAGGCGGGCCTGCACGGCGGGTTTTTGGTAAAAGCGTGTGCGCAGGCTTTCGTTGATGAGCGTGTGCATCCATTCGATGGCCTGGCGGCGGCGTCGTTCGCGGAGCGCTCCGCTGGCGGTGGTCGCCGCAAAATACGCTTCGGTGGTTTTCCAGACTTCGGGCACGCCGTGGCCAGTGAGCGAGGAGGCGAGGAGCGCGGGGACTTCCCAGCCTTCGGTGTGCGTCTTGAGGATGTGGAGGACGCGCTTCATCTCGGCTTGCGCGAGCGTGGCGCGGGGGAGGTTGTCGCCGTCTGCCTTGTTCACGACGAGCGTGTCCGCCAGTTCGATGACGCCTTTCTTGATGCCCTGGATTTCGTCGCCCGCGCCGGAGATCATCAGTACGAGAAAATAATCAACCATCGAGCGGACGGTGACTTCGTTTTGCCCCACGCCGACGGTCTCGACGATGACGACGTCGTAGCCGGCGGCTTCGCAGACGAGGAGGGCTTCGCGGGTCTTGCGGGCGACGCCGCCGAGCGAACCGCCGGAGGGCGTGGGGCGGATGAAGGCGGCGGGGTGTTGCGAGAGTTTTTCCATGCGTACCTTGTCGCCAAGGATGCTGCCGCCGGTAAGCGTGCTGGTGGGGTCGATGGCGAGGACGGCAACGCGGTGACCGTGGCCGGTGAGGTGCGTGCCGAGGGCTTCAATGAAGGTGGATTTGCCGGCGCCGGGGATGCCGGTGATGCCGATGCGTCTGGCGCGTCCGGTGTGGGGGAGGAGGCGCGCGAGGAGTTGCTGGGCGAGTCCCTGGTGCGCGGGGGCGTTGCTTTCGATGAGGGTGATGGCGCGGCCGAGGAGGGTGGGGTTGCTGGCGAGGACGCCTTGTTCATACTCGTCGAGCGTGAGGGTGCGGCGGCGTGGCGCGACGGCGGCAGCGGCTGTGGCGACCGCGCCGCCCTTGCCGGTGCCCTGGATGATGCGGGTCGCGAAGGCGCGGTTTTCGATGGCGTTGTCCGGCACCCAGTCGGGGACTTCACCGGCAGGGAGGTCGTGGGCGTGATCGTGGTGGCGGTCGTGGTGGCGGGCGGAACCGGGTGTGGATTGGCTCATGCGGGTTCGGATGGGATGCGAGGCGTGGCGCGGCGCGGCGCGGAGGTGGAGGGGTATCCGGAAAAACGCCGAAAGCAACTTCCAGGCGAATTACCGATGGAATGCAGGCTGCCGGACTCGGTCCGGAGTGGGGTGGATCGACTTAAGTCGATTTAAACCGAGACTTGTCGAGATCTGTCGAGACCAGTCGGACCGTCAGCCAGGGCTTGGGCGAGACGCATGCGCTCCCCGGACCGGCTCGGCAACCGGTCTCGGGATTTATTTCTGCTCCACGATGCGGATGCTTTTTATTTCGATGCGATCGCGCGGGGTGCTGTTTTCGCGTCCGTCGGGGCGGGTGGGGGCGGTGGCGATCTTGTCGAGCACGTTGTCACCGGCGATGAGCTGGCCGAAGGCGGTGTACTTGCGGTCGAGGAATTTTGCGTCTCCGTGGCAGATAAAAAACTGGCTGCCGGCCGAATCAGGGTCGCTGGAGCGGGCCATCGAGATGACGCCGCGCACGTGAGGTCTGGAATTGAACTCGGCCTTGATCTTGTAACCGGCATCGCCGGTGCCGGGAATGCCGGTGGCGTCGGGTCTGGTGTTGGGGCAGCCGCCCTGGATCATGAAGCCCTTGATGATGCGGTGGAAGGCGGTGTGATCATAAAACCCGTCGCGAGCGAGTTTCTTGAAATTCTCGACGGTTTTGGGGGCGACATCGGGCCAGAAGGCGATGGTCATGTCGCCGTAAGGGGTCGAGATGACGGCGACTTCCTGGCCGGAAGCTGCAACCGGTTTACTGTCGGCAGGGACGGCGGCTGCTGCGGCGGCGGCGACGGTCGTTTGCACGAAGGCACACGACATGGCGGCGAGGGCGGCGAGGGTGGCGAGGCGCGAAAGGCGTTTTGTTGGATTCATGCGCCGGCCAAGGTGGCAGATGCTCCGGCGTCGCGACAGTGAAAAATGATCGGCAGGGAATCGAAGGGGGAAAAGGGCAGCCTTAAGGGAGGTTCTAAAAATTGAAGTAGAGTAGAGAGGGGGACACCGATGATCCAAAACAATGAACCAGCGATGCCGCCCTCCCCCTCGTCAAACCGGACGGGCGGATTTCCCGCATCCGGCTTTCGCCACAGGTTTCAAGCGATGCATTCACAGGACCTCCAATCCAAGGTTATGAAGGTGTTCATAGAGGCTGATTTTCTCCGGCAGTTTATACCCGCGCTGACTGCGTCGTTTGAGGACGCCTGCCAGTCGTTGCACGATCTGCCAGTTCAGCTTCCGGTATTCCCTGCGGGGGTGCCCCTGGTATCATTTCCCACTTATAATTTCGGATAAAGGCGAGCGAGTTTGATACGAGCATCCTTGGTAGTGAAACGCCAGTTGATGGGAGCAGCCCGGTTATTACGATCAGAGAGCCATGTTTGTATTTCGGAGCGC
>JAISAX010000423.1 GCA_031266495.1 Opitutaceae bacterium | reverse complement strand
GGTTAGAAAAATATCGACGCAATTGGAAGAATTGCGAGCGTAAGTTAAACACCAGCAAACATTTCATCGTATTATCATTTATTTCTATATTACTGAAAAGATTCTAAACACGCTCTTAGCGGTAATTCGTCTGCAACCGTCGCTGCTGCCTCAACATTGCACGAGTTTACGCCTGCCGGGAAACAAGTGACCTTGACGTGTCCCACGTCATCAGACGGAGCCTTGAATGGCAGCCTGACCAGCGGACAAAACGAAGGTGCCATTGCCTGGGATATCCTGCATGGGGATACAGTAACGCTGACCTTGGATTTCAGTTATTCAAATCTCCCAAATGGCGGAGGACTTACCTTTAACTTGCGTGGGACAGCAAATGCCGCGCTGTTGGGGATACGTGTCAACAGTGATGGCAGGGGGGCAGGAGGGGCCAAACTACAAGCCATGACTACCGGTTCAACCAGCAGCTACGCGGAAATCTCAGGTTCGCCAACGCTGGCTTTGGACACGTGGTATCGGCTGACTGTCAGCCTGACGGTGGTGAATAACACTAACACGACATTCGGCGTCACCCTCAATCAACTTGGAACGGGTGGCGGAGAAATTCTCAGCGTGACAGGCCTGGCTTTGGTAAACGGTAGCAATTTCACATCAGTGACAACGCCAGGCACGGCAGTTCTTACCATGGGTGTGGCAGGCGTACCGACCTACTCTGTTGCCGACATCAGCCTCACGAGGACGCGTCTGGTGGATGCGCCGGTTCCAGAACCCTCCTCGGTGGCAATACTGCTCGCCCTTGGCTCCGGACTCGGAGGCATCCTTCTTCGCAGGAAACTGCGCGCAACCCAATCCGCCTGATAAAATCCAAAAGCACAAAATATCCAGAATTTCATGACAACGACAGCCCGGGCCATTGTTTTTCCAAAGCCATTTGAAGTCGAGCTTCGTGACATAAAACTCCCCGTTCAAGGCGAATGGGATCTGACCGTGGAGCTTGAGGCAAGCGCCATAAGCATCGGAACGGAACGCTGGGCGCTGACCGGCAAAAGACCGGAAGGCGACGTGACCTTCCCCTGCATTCCCGGCTACCTCTCGGTCGGGAAAATCGTGGACGCCGGAAGCTCCGCCCGGACGCGTTTTGCCATCGGCGAACGGGTCAACTTTGTTGTCGCCAGCCTGCCCGAAGGCTACGGCGGCAATTGGATGTGCGGGCATCTCACGCCAGCCATCGTCAACGTCGATCCCGCCAAACTCTCAGTGTATGCGGGAAATCCCTACGTTGAAAAAGTGCCCGCCGGACTCAGTGGCGAAGAGGCCGCGCTCGCCGGTCTGTCCGCCGTGGCCTGTCGCGGCATCGACATGGCGGGAATCGGCGCGCACCAGACAATCAACAACCCGAAAATCGTTGTCCTGGGGCAGGGCGTCATCGGCCACGCCGCGGCGCAAATTTGCCGCCTGCGCGGAGCCTGTGTAATCGCCGCCGATGTGATGCCCGCGCGCATTGCGCTCTCCCGCCAATATGCCACCGACACCGTTGTGAACAGCAAAGAGGAAAATCTCCTCGAACGCGTCATGGAATTCACCAATGGAAAAGGCGCGGACATCGTCATCGACACCACCGGAAGCATGGCCGTTGTCGCCCAGATTCCCGACATGCTCGCCCTCTTCGGCACCATCGTCTTCCAAGGCTGGTATCCGCCGCCCAATACGATGAATTTTCACAATCTGCAATTGAAGTTCGCGCGCACCGTGTATCCATGCTGCCATTCTGGCGACGCCGTTTCCCGCTGCATGACGTGGATGCAAACAGGAAAACTGAACCTCAAACCCCTGATTACGCATCGCTTCAACCCCGGCCAGGCCAGGGAAGCCTACGATCTGATCCTCAACCGGCCCGAGGAAACAATGGGCATCGTGTTTGACTGGACAAAGGAGCGCGCGCAATGAAGGCCGCTGTCGTCACCGCCCACGGGCGATTGGAAATCCTGAACGTGCCGGAACCAGAACCCGGCCCCTTCGAAGCGCTGGTTAAAATCGAAGCCTGCGGACTCTGCGGCACCACGGACCGCCACATCATCGAAGGCCACCTGCCCTATCATCCCGCCGATCAATACCCCGCCCTCCTCGGTCACGAAAGCGTGGGCACCGTGGTGAAAGTGGGCGCGAAAGTCGGCAAGTTTCGCATCGGTGATCGCGTGACGCGCCCCGTGGCCATCTGGCCCGGCACGCAACGCGCCGGATACTACAGCGCGTGGGGCGGCTTTGCCGAATACGGTTTGGTCCGCGACTGCACCGCACCCGGCGCTCCCGCTCCCGATTTTCACTCCGCCCGCCAGCACATTGTGCCGCCCTCATTCTCCATCGAAGACGCCGTCGCCGCCATCAGCATTGCGGAAGTGGCCAGTTGGATGGGAAAACTCGGCCCCTTGCGCGACGCCCACGTCGTGATCGGCGGCACAGGCTTCGCCGCCTGCCTCATGTGCCAATGCGCTCGCGCGTCCGGTGCGCGGAGCATCATCACACTCGGACGCACGCCGTCCAAATTCGCCTGGGCAACGAAAAACGGCGCGACGCACACACTCCTGCTCAACCAAGACACGCAAGCGAACGTGCGCGCCATCACCGACGGACTCGGCGCGCATTGGTTCCTCGACGCCGCCGGGCACCAGGCCGTTTTTGAACAAGGCCTGACCTGTCTCCGTCCCGGCGGGCATGCCGCCATTTATGGCGCGCCCGATGGTTGCTCCTACCGACTGCCACTCGACGCCGTTGGCGGAGAATTTGACGTGCGGCTGATACACACTGCCGACGACACTTTTTTTGACGAAGCCTGCCGACGCATGGCTGACCGCCGCCTTGACGCCGACGCCGTGCGCACCCACGTCTGGCACGGACTGGAATCCCTGCCCGAAGCCCTTGCCGATCAGATTGCCGGCAAGGTTCTCAAGGGCCTCGTTCGCATTGCCTGATCACAAGACGCCAACCGCGCCCTTCATTCCCTCTCTGTATCCAAATCATAACCACTAACTAAATTCCCATGATTACACCCCCCCCTCCCCCCCCCATTTTTCCCCGTCAGTTTTCAAAGCCCTGTGCGCGCCCGCCCTGCTGGTCGCATTTGCCCTTGGTGGAAATTCGCTGTTCTCCGCCGGGGAACAGCCTCAAAACCTGCTCCCTTACAACGGCGGCGATGCCAGTTCCCCCGTGCCGCTCACGGCGGAACCCATCGCCAACTCCCTGCGCAAGGAAGGCAACGCCTACATCCTCACCTGTCGTG
>JAISAX010000359.1 GCA_031266495.1 Opitutaceae bacterium | reverse complement strand
ATTGTTATGACGACAACGACAGCAGGATTGGCGCGGGCGGATGAAACGTGTATGGGGATTGTTCTATCCTCACCATGTCCGACGAGATTGTCCCTCTTGAACGCATCCATTCGCTCATTATTGTCCTGCGCGGTCAGCGTGTCATCCTCGACCGCGATCTGGCTGACCTCTACGGAGTGACCACCAAGCGTCTCAACGAACAGGTCAAGCGCAACGGGAGGAAGTTTCCCGAGGACTTCATGTTTCAACTCACAGGGGAAGAAAAAGACAAGGTGGTCGCAAATTGCGACCACCTCCGAAATCTGCGGTTTTCACCTGTTTCCCCCTATGCCTTTACCGAACACGGCGCCGTTCAGGCGGCCAATGTCCTCAACAGCGATGCGGCGTGCGACATGAGTGTGCAAGTGGTGCGGGCCTTCGTCGCCTTGCGCCACATGATGATCAACCACAAGGCATTATCGGCAAAACTGGCCGAACTGGACGCCCGGATCGGCATGCATGACGAACAGATCGGGGAAATCGTGAAAACCATCCGGCAACTGGCTGCTCCCGAGGGGCCGCGCCATCGCCGGAAAATTGGATTCCATCCCGGCAACCGCTGATCAAGGTCGCAAATTGCGACCGCCTCGGGCGCGTCGTCATCGGGTCGGCTTGAGATTTCCTTACGGTTCCTTACGCTGTATCCGGCAGCGTCGATCCCGGATATTCCTTCAACTCCGTGGTGCGCGTCAGACGGCGACCGTATTTATCGGGCGGCGGTGGTGTCCGTGACGTTGTGGCCCGAGGTGAGAACGCCGATGTAGCGGAGCTCACGCAGACGCCCGGGAGGGCCGCCCGGGCTGGAGGCGTATCCGTCCGATAACGACACGTTTCGACATGACGGAAATCAGACGCTGGTAAGGGTGCGGGAGAAGTCGTTTTGCGGGAGATGAGCGCCCTGCCCGCGCAAGGTCTCCACGAGCGCGGCGGTGTCGATTTCAGCGGCGGGCTTGCCCGAGCGAATGCTTTGCACGGCGGCGACGCCGGCGGCCTGGCCCATCATGGAGGCGGCGGGTTGCACGCGGATGGAGCCGTGCACGGCGACGTCGCTGGAGGCGCAGCGGCCGGCCACCCAGAGGTTTTTCCAGCCGCGGGGAACGAGGATGCCGTAGGGGATGCCGAAGCGTTCGCCGGGGCCGAGGCGCGCGCTCGTGTCCTTCTCGGTGCGGAAGCGCGCGTATTCCTCCCCGGAGCAGTCGTAGGGGTGGATGTCCACGTACTTGTTGAAGACGCCGATCTGGTCGGGGAATTCGCGGCGCGCGAGGTAGTCCCGAAGGTTGAGCTCGTATTCGCCGACGATGCGGCGCGACTCGCGGATGCCGAGGAGCGAGGCGGTGGTGACGTGCTCCAGGTTTTCGCAGCCGGGAATGTGCTTCCGGTAAAAGGCGATGTAGTCCCGGGCGATTCGACGGCCGAGCATGGCGCCGTGGCTGAGGTCGCGACAGCGCAGGGCGTCGAGGCCGAAGAGGTGGCCGCCGTTGAGATAGCCGACCGTGGGTCCGATCCGGGAGAGGCCGACGAGGTGCAGGTCGGGCTGGAGAAACAGGCCTTCGGCAATGCCTTTGCGGATGATGCCGGAGTGTTGCTCGTGGCCGTGTTCACGGCGCCAGGCATGGAGTCGCTCCCAATCGATGCCGGCGAAGAGCGAGGGCAGCGTCGCGGGCATGATGTGCGGCGTGTCGCGGCCGGCCTCGCGGCAGGCACAGCTGCAGAGGGCGGCGAGAATGGCGTCTCCCGTGCAGTCGATGAAGGCGCGGGCCGAGACGTAGGCGTGGCCTTCGACATTGTTGAGGACGACGCCGTTGACGTGGCGAGCCGCGGCATCGGCATCCACGTCGATGACGCGGGTGAAGAAGCGAACTTCCACGCCGGCCGCGACCATCTTTTCGTCGAGCACGAGTTTGCAGCCCTCGGCGTTGAACGGAGTCCATGTCATGTAGCGTTTGCGCCAGTAGTCGGGCGTAACCTCGGGGCCGAGGAAGCCGCGCGCGAAGAGTTCTTCGACGACTTCGCGCATGAAACCGCCGACGAGGCCTTCCTCGCCGTTGGCCATCGGATCGAAGGCGGTGACGAGGCCCGAGGTGCCCATGCCGCCGAGGCAGCCGGTGCCCTCGACGAGGAGCACTTTGGCCCCGAGACGGGCGGCGCAGACGGCGGCGGCCGCGCCGGCGGGGCCGCCGCCGGCGACCACCAGATCGTAACCGGTTTCGGCCCGGAGGACGCGACGCAGTTCCCAGGTGCCGGCGGGTTGGCCGTGGGAGGGAGGACCGGCAAAGGGCGGCGGTGTGGGTGTGGCGGGAGCGAAGGATGTGGATGTCATATGGGAGACTGGGCTGGTGGACCGGTTTGCGCGACCTCGCGCGAGTATGGTCATTATTGTCACAAACAGGGTGGAGGTTTCCTTGCTGTTTCCGTCAAAAAAGTGGATTTTTCTGCTTTCCCGATGGAACACCCTGACCTGTTGGAAGCACCTGAGCGGGCAATCCGGGCCTTCGAAAAACTGAGCGGCCTGCAGGTGGTGGTGCATGACCTGGCTTCCACGCTTTCACCGTTTCTTCAGCCTGAACGGTTCAAGCATCACTCGGCATGCTGCGCGGCGATCAAGGCCCGGCACGACTGGGCCTGCGTCGATTTCGAGATCGACCGGTTGCGTCGCGAGATCGTGGAGCAGCCGGAGGGGCGCTACCATCGCTGCCATGCCGGTTTCGTCGAGTGGGTGACGCCTGTCCTGGTCGAGGGGCGGATCGCCTGGATTTTGTTCGCTGGCCAGCGTCGCGCGACCGGCAGGCACAGGCGTCTGGTCCACGACATCAGGGCGACTGCGGCCGGAGAAACGCGGGCGGCTTCGCTGCGCACGGTGGGGGCCGACGAGGCGGAGGCGTTGCTCGAGGCGCTGCGCCAGTTGCGCGCGCGCCTGCTGGAATGGCACGGACACGCGAAGACCTTGCTGGACAACATGCGTTCGGGTCGCGTGGTGAGAATGGCCGACATGGCGGATCGGCGCGGCCTGATCCTCGGGTTCATCCACCGGCATCACGCGGGCGAAGCGTCGCTGGTGGAACTGGCAAGGACGCTGTATCTGGGGGAGAGCCGCACGTCGCATCTCGTGAAGGCCCTTTTCGGGCGCAGCTACATGGAATTGCTCAACGAGCAGCGGCTGCGCACGGCGGCATCGCTCCTGCGCGACAGTTCGCTGAGCGTGCTGGAAGTGAGCCTCGCCAGCGGGTTCAAGGATCTGTCGAACTTTCACCGGCGTTTCCGGAGGCGTTTCGGGACGACTCCGCTCAAATACAGCCGCATGGCGCGGACGTGACGCGCAGAACGGGATGCGTCAGGCCTTGGCGACGGAGCGCGACGGGCGCGAGATGACGCATGGTGATCGCCGGGTTGATGGGTTTGGCAGGCATTGGGGGGGGGGGGGACTTGTTCACATTTTCGGACACGAAAAACAGAGAGGAAATGATCACTCTTCGCCATGATCGAATCAAAATTGCCCCGAAATTCTCCGGACGACAAACCATCCGCCGATGTGCTATCTTGCCGGCCATGCGAATGAGCCATGCGCAGATGTACGAACGATTCCTCGCCTCCGACCCGGATTGCAACGGACGTTTTTTTCCGGGCGTGCTCACCACCGGCATCTACTGCCTGCCCTCCTGCAAGGCCCGCAAACCGAAACCCGGAAACATCCGTTTTTTCCCCACGTGCGAGGCGGCGCGCGAAGCCGGATTGCGTCCGTGCAAAAAATGTCACCCCGACGACTTTGAACGCGGCGCCGACCCCGTACTCGAAACCATCGAGACGCTCGTCGCCGAAGTGCGCGCCGCGCCACAGGCGTTCCCCGATGTCCGCGCCATCGTCCGGCGCTCCGGGTTCGGCACGACACGTGTATTCGAACTGTTCCGACAACACTACCACACGACGCCCGCCGATTTGTTGTTGCACGCCCGCATCGACGCCGCCCGGAACGCGCTGCTCGCCACCGGCGATGCCCCGCTGCTCGACGTGGCCAGATCCGTCGGCTTCGAATCGCAATCCTCGTTTCACGACCATTTCCGGCAATTCAACGGCCTCACCCCCGCCGCGTTTCGCGAACTCGGCTCGCCCGATGCCCGCGGTTTTACCCTCACGCTGCCCGCCGGCTACCCGATCGCGCGACTCTGGCGCACTCTCGGACGCGACCCGTACGGCGTCACCGAAAAGCTCGAGGGCAACACCTTCACCGCCGCCATCCGCCTGGACGGCCAACAAGGCGCCCCCGCGCTGCTCACCCTGCGGTTTTCAGACACCGGCGACAACAACGCCGTGGCCACCGTGCGCGTGACGCTCTCGCGCGGCCCGGCCCGCGAAGCGCACACCCTCGTCACCCGGCTGCTCGGCCTCGCGCAGGACGCCGCCGGATTCGCCCGCCTCGCCCGTCGGCTCGGATTCACCCGGCTCGTCAAGGGCCGCGAAGGCCTGCGACTCGTGCAGACATTTTCCGTTTTCGACGGACTCCTGTGGGCGATCATCGGACAACAGATCAACCTTCCCTTCGCCTTCCAGCTTCGCCAGCGCCTCGCTCTCCACACAGGCGAGCCGGCCGGCAAAGGCCTCGTCGCCTTGCCGACGCCCGCGACCCTCGCCGCGCTCGAACCGGACAGGTTGCTCGCGTTCAAGTTCTCGCGTCAGAAAGCGGACTACCTCATCAACGCCGCCCGGCTCGTCGCCGCCGGGAAGCTCGATCCCGAAGGCTTGCGTCCACTCTCCGCCACGCGCGCCGGGCGCACCCTGCTCGCGATACGCGGCCTCGGTCCCTGGTCGGTCAACTACCTCATGATGCGCTCGCTCGGTTTTGCGGACTGTGTTCCGTGGGGCGATACAGGCGTCACCAGCGGACTTGTCGCGTTGTTCGACCTCGAAACCCGTCCCGATATCGACGCCGCGCGGCGGCTGATGTCCGTGTTTTCACCGCATCGCAGCCTTGCCACCGCCCACCTCTGGCAATCCCTTCAACCCGACCCGGAATGCACAACCACTGACCACCGTTAAAAACCATCGATCCTCCCTCTCTGTCATGAAATTCTGTTACGACACCTTCTCCATCCCCCTCGGCGATTTCTCCATCGCGGCCGACGAACACGGCAACATCGTCGCCACCGCCTTTGGCGACGTTCACGCCCTGCAAACGCGTTTCCGCAGCGGGCCGACGCCGACGCGTGACGCCGCCCGCTTGCGCGCGGCGCGCGAGCAGATCGAAGACTACTTTGCCGGACGCCGCCGGACCTTTGATCTCCCGCTCGCGCCGCAAGGTTCCCCGTATCAACTCCGCGTCTGGACGGTGCTGGGCGAGATTCCATTTGGCGAAACGCGCAGCTACGGCGAACTGGCCCGCGCGCTCAACTCCTCGCCCCGTGCCATCGGACGCGCCAACGGGACCAACCCGATCGCCCTGATCATCCCCTGCCATCGTGTGATCGGCGCCGACGGCTCGCTGACGGGCTTCGCGTTCGGCGAAGACGCCAAGCGCCGCCTCCTCGCCCACGAAGGCGTGGAGCCGTGGGCGTCGGATTTTCTGGTATGAAAACGGATGTCGCGCGAAACGACGTGGCGGCAAAATCCCATGGAAAAGTCCGCTTGACTGCCAGGCGGCCACTTTGCTTGATGCGGTGTCATCGGCTTCTGTCCGATTCACATTTATAATCAACCCTTTCTTGCCAATTTGATCATTTAATCATCATCCATTTCGCGCCAGCTTCGGCTGCTGTCCGTAACGAAACCTGAGAAATTTCGCCATTAACAAGGACAACACTGGAGATGCGCCCCATATTATTTGGGGCGCATTGAAAGCGTTTCTTGTTAGGCTCTCTCAGGTGCCTGTTACGGGACGCAAGTAAATGCGCCCTTTTTTTGTGCCCGGATTTTCCCAATGGAGAGCGAGTAACGGAGGGGGGGAGCCGGACAACATCGCAAGACGCAACATACACGAATCTTTGCCAAAAACATGGAAACCGAAACCATTTCCGTTTCACCCGAAAACCCTTTCGGCACACCCGATGCCCGGATTGACCTACAAAACGCGCTTCGTCGTTGCTCCACGGATACGCTGGAAAACGCGTTCGCATGGCAAAAAGATCGCGACCCCGCCCGGTTGCCAATCATCATCACCGGCATCATCCGGCGCTTTATCGATCCCGACATGCGCCTCTTCCTCGACGCCCCCGACGCGGCCAGCCTCCGCCTCGTGGATGACCTCGGCATCGATTCGCTGACCATGGTCGAAATCGTGATGCTCGTGGAAGACGTCACCGGGCTTTCCATCGCCAACGAAGAACTCAAGGAACTCCGCACCCTCGCGGACATCAACTCCTTCATCGCGAAAAAAACAGCGGCGGAACCCGCCCGGGCCGCCTGACATCTCCCC
>JAISAX010000347.1 GCA_031266495.1 Opitutaceae bacterium | reverse complement strand
ATTGTTATGACGACAACGACAGCAGGATTGGCGCGGGCGGATGAAACGTGTATGGGGATTGTTCTATCCTCACCATGTCCGACGAGATTGTCCCTCTTGAACGCATCCATTCGCTCATTGTTGTCCTGCGCGGTCAGCGTGTCATCCTCGACCGCGATCTGGCTGACCTCTACGGAGTGACCACCAAGCGTCTCAACGAACAGGTCAAGCGCAACGGGAGGAAGTTTCCCGGTTTCAACTCAACGGGAAGGAAGTTGCCCTCGTGGTGCGTTCAAGGTCGCAATTTGCGACCTTGAAGCGTGGGGGTAATATCAAATACGTCCCCTATGCCTCTTTGCGGCCAATTCCCCTGTCATTTCCGTTCGTTTTGGTGGTATTCATCAAAACATGACAAAACAGAAATATCAGAGGCGGGATTTTTTGTCCGGTCCACCCGCCGGACCGGCGGAAGGCGACACGATGTCAGCCGTAATCAACACCAGCGAAACCGCCGGCTCGCCCGCCGGATCAGCCGCCGGATCGGCCAGCGGATCAGCCGACGCCCCGATCTCGCCGAACGAACCCAGTATCCGTTTTTTCCCGACACACCGCAAAACGACCGTTTGCCCGGGAACGATACGCACATC
Source organism: Opitutaceae bacterium (assembly GCA_031266495.1). The sequence continues at coordinate 11,468 of JAISAX010000347.1, read as the reverse complement.
CACCGTCAGGGTTTTTACCAGAAACACGGGAATCAGGGATGAATCCCTTTCCGGCCTTCGGGAAAAAGACTCCACTTCGTCGGGAGTCAGCACCGGCCCGATCTTGTCCAATGCCGACGCCGGACTCGCCACCTCGACAAACCCCTCAAACACCCTGTGCGTCGGAGTCGCTTCCAGTTGCAGCGAACCGTCCGCATGGATTTGCGGCCTCACCCTCAACTCCACGCCGACCAACACCCCTGCAAATTCCCACTCGCCAGGATCAACACCCTTTTCCCCGGAAACCTTTCCCCAACGGATCGGATAATGCAGATCCTGACCTACCTGCATGATAGCCGGGTGCCCCGCTGCCACGGTGACCTTGGGCGTAGTCATTATCTCCATACGGCGCAAGGTATGCGGCGCGGCAAAGACGGACGCCGTTTGTTCTTGCGGCAACACACCGATAACCCCGCCCGGCGGCGGCAGCAACCTGCCATCAAGAAGAGCGTCCAGCGCATCTGAGCCTGAAGGCATTTCCCTGATTTCCACAAAACAGGCCTTCATTACCACCGGAACAGCCGGTGGCCGATCAGCAGCCGGCCGGGCGGCAACCGTGGAGTCCATGACGGTCTCCCCGGCAGCAAACGCGGACGGTTCACCAGACGCGGACGGTCCTGGCCCGTCGCGCACCACCACCGCCGAGCACCCGGCAAGCACCACCAGCGCGGCCAACGATGTCAGCGCCGCCATCGAACGGCGCACCGGACGCCGGTCGCGCCCCTCGCTCATGATGCCCTGAACCCGGGTCTCGAGCGTGGAACGTTCAGCCATTGCCACGACTGCGCCAAACCGGCGTCCTCCCGATTCCCGCGCCGCCGCCACCAATTCCATTGCATAGGCCTCCACCGGCACGCCTGCCGCGAGCACGCGATTATCACAGGCCTGCTCCTGGGCCAGACGCGCCCGGCGAGCGCCTGCCCACACCAGCGGATTTGGCCAATACAACGCGTATGCCACCTGGCAGCACAAACGCGCCAGACAATCCCGGCGCTTCACATGCGCGAGTTCGTGACGCAGCACCAGCGAAAGCCGTTCTTCCGACCACCCGCGCGCCCCGTCCGGCAACATCACCACCGGCCTCCATATTCCCCACGTCATCGCCACACGACAGTCCCTCGCCATGCGAAATCTCACCGTCCGGCGGATGCCTTCGCCGGCAGCGATCCGGCCACCCAATGCCGCCACCCGCGCATCGCAAACCTGCTCGCCGCGCCGCCGGCACAAGTGCCACAACCTCACACGACCGACGACCGCCGCCCCCGCCAACATCGCCGCTCCCGCCAGCCAAACGCCGGTCAGCCCCGTCCGCCATGCAGACGCGTGCCACGCGCTGGCGACCAACGCCGGCGTGGCGACGGTGGTTTCCGGCGATCCGGAAGATGCGGACGCCACCTGCGGCGATTCGGGGTCCACCGTGAGAAACCCCAACACGAGCGTTTTCCCCCTCCCCCCCCCTCCCCCTCCGAGTCCTCCGGTCTCCCTGTTCTCCGTCATCCGGGAAACCGCCGCGGTCGTTACCGGTATCAATAACATAATGACGAATGCCGCCAGCCAGATCATGTGCCGGCTCGCCGCCGACGCCTTGCGCCACATCACCTGCGTGACCAGCAACGCCGGCAAAAGGACGACGGTGCTCTTCAGCATCAAATCCGTCAGGAGGGGAAAATAACTCTGGAGGTTCATCGGCCAAGGAAGGTGAAAAGGGGAAATGGAAAAGGGAAAAAGGAAAAAGGAAAAGGGATCGGAAAACTGGCGGGAAAAGCGGGAGGGGTTATCGGGATCTGGCTTTTTTGATGATCGCCTCGATCCGGTTCAGTTCATCCGGATCCAGCCTGCCATCGTTCGCATCCACCAGAGCGGCGACCGCGCTGGCCAGCGAACCCTCGAAAAACGTGCCGATCACCCGGGTCAGGGCCGAACGCCTCGCCTGTTCCGGCGCCTGGGTGGGCAGGAAGACATAGCGCGGACCATCCTCGCGGTGCTTCAGGAAGCCTTTTTCTTCGAGAATACGCAACAAGGCACGCACCGCAGAATAACCCGACGCGTCGGGCAGAGCGTCCTGAACATCGGCTGCAGTCGCCTCTCCCCGGCCGAGGATGATATCCATAATCTGGCGTTCACGTCGGGTGAGATGCTCGGATTTCGGTTTCATGCTAATTTTTTAGCATACGAGCTTCTGTCGACGTCAAGCCGATATGCTAATTTTTTAGCATTCCATCCGGATTTACTGAAGTAACGCGAAGCCGGAGCGGCGGCATTCCTGCCGCTGCGACGAGGCGCGAAGCGCCTCGCCCTTTGCCTCTCCGCCGCAAGCCTCCCCCCCCCCCTCCAGCCACTCGAACCGGCGACGCTTCGCGTCGTCGCAGCGGTCTGGAGACCGCCGCTCCCGCCGCTCCGGCTCCCGCATGCGTAACATCAGTCAGTTATTTTTATCCAAACCCGCAACCGGAGGGCAACCGACTCCAACTCGCTCCCACACCCACCGGACGCTTGCCCTCGCCCGCCAGATATCATCCGCTGGCGGGCGATGTCGTTCTACGCCGATCTGCACATCCACTCAAAATACTCCCGGGCCACCAGCGGAGACCTCGATTTCCGGCACCTCGCGTTGTGGGCGAAGAAAAAAGGTATCCGCGTCGTCGCTACCGGCGACTTCACCCACCCCGCCTGGATGGCCGCGATCCGCGACGAACTCGTCCCCGCCGAACCCGGCCTCTTCCGCCTGCGCGACGACCTTGAGGCCGCCGTCAACGCCGAGATCGGCCCCTGCGCCGCCTCCGCCGCCCCCGTCCGCTTCCTCCTCGAAGTGGAAATCTCCACCATCTACAAACAGGGCGACAAGGTCCGCAAGGTTCACCACCTCCTCTACGCGCCCGACATCGCCAGCGCCGAGCGCATGACCGGTCGCCTCGCCCGCATCGGCAACCTCGCCTCCGACGGCCGCCCCATCCTCGGCCTCAACTCCCGCGACCTGCTCGAAATCTGCCTGAGCGCCGGCGAAGGGTGTTACCTCATCCCGGCCCATATCTGGACGCCGTGGTTCAGCGTCTTCGGCTCCAAGTCCGGTTTCGACCGCCTGGAGGAATGCTACGGAGACCTCTCCACGCACATCTTTGCGCTCGAAACCGGCCTTTCCTCCGACCCCGCCATGAACTGGCAACTCTCCATGCTCGACGGCTACCGGCTCGTCTCCAGTTCCGACGCACACTCGCCCGGCAACCTCGGGCGCGAGGCCAGCCGTTTCGACTGTGCGATGGATTATTTCGCCATCCGTGACGCCCTCGCCACCGGCCGCGGCTACGCCGGCTCGGTCGAGTTTTTCCCCGAGGAAGGCAAATACCACATGGACGGCCACCGCGCCTGCAACTTCCGCTGTGAACCTGCCGAATCCCGTCGCCTCGGCGGGAAATGTCCCGTCTGCGGCGCGCCGCTCACGCTCGGCGTCCATTACCGCGTGCTCGAACTCGCCGACCGCGCCGAGCCGCAAAAACCCGCCGGGGCCGCGGCCTTCCGCAGCTTTATCCCGCTGCCCGAAGTGCTGGGGGAAATCCACGGAACCGGCTCCAAAAGCAAAACCGTGCGCACCGCCTGGGAGCAGGCCATCGCCCGCCTCGGCACTGAACTCGACGTGCTCGGCGACCTGCCCGTTGACGAAATCGGCCGCGCCACCTCGCCGCTTCTGGCGGAGGCCATCCGCCGCATGCGCGCCGGCGAGGTGATCTGCCAAGGCGGCTTCGACGGCGAATACGGCGTCATCCGTGTCTTCAAACCCGGAGAAGTCGAAGCCACCCAATCCGTCGGCGTGCTCTTCGACCTGCCCGAGCCGGCGAAACCGGAAAAAAGTGGCGCGGGCGTCTCGCCCGCAACCGTTGCCTCACCGTTCCGACGTGGCACGGGCTTCCAGCCCGTGAGCGTTGCCTCTCCGCAGTGTGGCGCGGGCGTCTCGCCCGCAACTCCACAGCACGAGCTTCCTGCCCGCGATTCCGAAGCGGGCGGGACGCCCGCGCCACATGACCAGGAAACCCGAACCCCATCAGAGGCAAGGGCACCCATCGCACATTCCCCGCCCCCTCCCCCCCTGCTTGCCGGTCTCGACCCCGACCAGCGCGCCGCCGCCGCCATCGTCTCCGGCCCGCTGCTTATCATCGCCGGTCCCGGCACGGGCAAAACCCGCACGCTCACCCACCGCATCGCGCACCTCATCGCCGACCACGGCGCCCCTCCCGAATCCTGCCTCGCCATCACCTTCACCCGCCGCGCCGCCGGCGAGATGCGCGAACGCCTCCGGCACCTCCTCCCCGACGGACGCGGTGCCCGCGCGCCCGTAACGACCTTCCACGCCCTCGGCCTCACCATTCTCCGCGAGCAACAGGCCAGACTCGATCTCGGCGCGCCGCTCCGCGTCGCCGGCGAACGCGAGGCGCTCGACCTCGCCCGCGAAATCCTCGGCGTCTCCGCCGCCGACGCCCGTCGCCTCCTCGCCAATCGCCAGGAAATGCCCGCCGCCTGGACGCAAGCCATGCGCGCCCGCGGGCTGGTGGATTTCGACGACCTTATCGCGCTGACGGTCGATCTCTTTGCCGCCGATCCGGCTCTCGCCGCGCACTACCGCACCCGCTGGCCGCACCTTTCCATCGACGAATACCAGGACGTGGACGAGCGCCAGTATCAGCTCATTCAATACCTGACAGGCGCGAAAGGATTTTCGATTTTGGATTCCCGATTTTCGATTGAGGGCGCTGCCGCGCCAAATGCCAACGGGAGCGGTAGCTCCCCAATCGAAAATCGAGAATCCAAAATCGAAAATTCCACCAGCCTCTGCGCCATCGGCGACCCCGACCAGGCGATCTACGGCTTCCGTGGCACCGACGTGCGTTTCTTCCAACAATTCCGGACCGACTATGCCGACGCGCACGTCGTGCAACTTACCCGCAATTACCGTTCCGCCCGCCCCATCGTCGAAGCCGCCCTGCAAGCCGTCGCGCCCACCACGCTCGTGCGCGACCGCGCCCTGTATGCGCAAAACCCCGACGCCACCCGCCTCCTCCTGCGCGAATGCGGCACCGACCGCGCCGAAGCCGAATTTGTGGTCGAGACCATCGAACGCCTCGTCGGCGGCACCAGCCTCACCTCGTTCGATACCGGCCGCGCCAGCGGTGCCGTCGCGCCGACACATTACGCCTTCAACGACATCGCCATTCTCTACCGCACCGACGCGCAAACCCCGTCGCTCGTCGAGGCGCTGTCCCGTTCCGGCATTCCTTTCCAGAAACGCGCCCACGGCCCGCTCTCCGCGCACGCCACCGTGCAGGCGCTCGTCACCCGAATAAAGACGCTCCCGCCCGATACCCCGCTCGCCGAACGCCTCGCGCAAGCCTCCGCCGCGCTCGCCCTCGCCGACCAGCCCGACGCCGACCTGCGCCCCATCACCGACGCACTGCATCCGCTCGCCGAAAAACACGGCGCCGACCTTGACGCCTTCCGGAGCGAACTCGCGCTTGGCGTGGACGTGGACCTGCACGACGCCCGTGCCGAACGTGTATCCCTGCTCACGTTACACGCAGCCAAGGGTCTTGAATTTCGCGTCGTCTTTCTCGTCGGTTGCGAGGACGGCCTGCTGCCGCACCACTTCGGTTTCGGGAACAACGACAGCGATGCCGAAACCGACATCGCCGAGGAGCGCCGCCTGTTTTTCGTGGGCATCACCCGCGCGAAAGACCGCCTCTTCCTCACGCACGCCCGCCGCCGCCACTGGCAAGGCGCGTTGCGCGACCGTTATCCATCGCCCTTCCTGAGCGACATCCGCGACACCCACCTCGACCGCCACCGCGAGGAGCCGCCCGCCACGCCCCGAGCCCGGCAACTGGACCTGTTTTGAGCGAATGCCAACGGAGTTGCCTTGTTCCTCCGGACTGAAGACAGGCGGGATCGCCCGTAGGGGCTTCGCTTGCGACGCCCGCGCCAGGCGGACGGTATTGGCATATCTCCAGTCGCATCAGGTCGCTCGCGGGCTTCGCAAGCGAAGCCCCTGCGTGTGCGGGGGGGGGGGGGGGGCACCGCGTAACAACAGCACAAAAAATCACCGATTGTCATAAAAAATACGATACGCCGGTCAGCCCGGCGTGGCACGGGCATCTTGCCCGTGTTCCGGAGTGGCGCGGGCGTCTCGCCCGCTCCGGCATGGCACGGGCTTTCCCTGACAATCCCCGTGGACGGCGCGAAGCGCCGCCTCCCTGCCCACTCCCCTCCACCCCGTTTCTCCATTTGTCCCGTAACTTGACCCTATGTATTTCCGCGATCCGGCCCGGACAGCCAACGGCCATCGCTCCCGCGTATCAACCCTCTGCGGTTTCGTGACTTCCGACAAACATGCCTCTCCTGTTGCCCGGCGGCAAGACGGGAGGAGACCGGTGAAAATTTGAGGCAATCCGGCGACCCTGTTTTCATCCGGCTTTCCTTGCCACCACCAGCCAATCATGAACAACCATCCGCACAAAACCAACCTCGCCCGCGCCGGTATCACCGGCCTGACTTTCGCTGCTGCTTCCGTTGCGACGACCCTTGCCGAAACCGGAACGATCTTCAGTTACAACACCACCAATCGCTCCGGCAATTACGCCACGTATGACCGCCCCTTTTCCGCAGGCGGGCGCACCGCCGTAAAAACCGGCACAGGGACGGCGGAGGATCCATACGTTTACACCAACGCCTTCAGTGACACCACGCCGATGACCCCGCCCGCCACCCAATGGTTCTGGGGTCCGTCCGTCTATGGCGGATACAAACTGACCACGACCGCGCCGGACACGGCGATAACCGAAAAAATCTACCGCAGCTATGGAGATGCGCCCCTGATCAGCCTTTCCCGGACAGGCGCATGGGCCGGCTACACTCTCCGCGCCTCGGGCGTGATGCTCTTCAAACAGGCGGATTTTTCCGACGATTTCAACTCGGCGCCAGTCACGGTCAGCGGCTTCACCGCCACCGTCTCCCAGTCAGGAGCCAGCATGGCCAATAACCTCACCGGCCGCTGGCTGGTTCAAATCAACGACATCTATTACCTGTCGAACATCACCACCGCCATACCCACCAATGGAGGCGCGATCTCGCTCACGGGAACCACGCTGGGCAATGCGAAATGGGCCGCTTACGATCCATCCGAAAATCTCGTTTTCGACAACAGCGCCGCGACCTTCTCGACCCTCGCGCTGGAAAACGTGACCGCCGTCGGCATTTATTTTTCAGGAAGCGTCGCCAATGGCGCCTACAACACCGGCTTCAGCTTCGCCCTCAGGAATTTCACCGTCGAAGGCGACCTCTACGTGCCCAACGTCCCCGAGCCAGGCGCCGCGGCGCTCTGGCTCGGCGGCCTCCTTCTCGTAGCGACAACCACAATACGCGCGACCCGCTCGCATTCCCGCCTACGCCGCCAAAACCGCTGACAAATGCGCTGAACGGAACAGCCGCCATTCTCCATTCCAGGTACTCCATTTTTCACCGATGTTACGCAGCCGGGAGTTTTTGAGGACGGGCCGGTCCGGGGAGCAGCGGTCCGGGGAGAGCACGCGTCTCGCGTACTGTGTTCGGCGTCTCGCCGAACACGGCTCGGGGCAAATCGAAACCTGTCGAACCTCCAGCAAAGGATTCGTGACATTCACGACATTCGCGACATTTGCGACATTTGCCGTGATAACATTTGCCGCGGCACCGGCCCTGGCACCGGTACTGACGCCGTCACTACGGGCCGGGACGATTTTTCAATTCGGCCCGGCTGGCGGCGGAGCCGATGTCGGTGGCCCGGACAAAAACGCCCCGCGTTACGTGACGCGCGACACGCCATTCGCCCGCGCCGCCCTCGGCACCGGAACAGGCGCGCCACGCGACCCCTGCGAATACCTCACCAGTTTCAGCGACACCATCCCGCTCAGCCCCGCCGCGCCCGCCTACACCGGCCCCGTGTTTTACGGCGGCATCCATTTCCTCAGCGCCACGCTCCCCGCCGACACCCTCCGGCAACGCGTCGCCAGAAGCAGCCAGTTTGGCGCGAACCACGGCCCCGGCGTCCGTTACCTGAACGCCCTTGCCCTCACCGCCACGCGGCGCGACGGCTGGCCCGGCTCGCCGGTCGCACTCACCGGCGCAATCCTCTTCAAACTCGACCCGAACGCCGCTCGCACCCGCACCACCCGCGCCCCCGCCGGCGCCTCTGCCGACGGCGTCGCCATTGACGGCCTGAGCGTGACGGTCGCGCGCTGGGGCGCCCTCGCCGACTACAACCGCAGCCGCTGGCTCATCCAGACGGACGGACGCTATTTTGTATCAGAAAAAACATTCGGCTTCCCCCTGAACGGCGCCACGCCCGTCACCACACGCGACCCGGAACTCTCCACATTGCGCTGGGCGCGTTACAACCCCGCGGAAAATCTGCACTTTGACGCAACTCCGGAGAAATTTGCGCCACTCCCCTTGCCTGCCAGCCTCAAACACGTCACCGCGGCAGGCGTTTATTTCACCGCCTCCTCTCAAACCGGCATTCCCCATCCCGTCGCCTTCTCCTGGGAACTCGGCGAGTTCTCCGTCAGCGGCCCCGACGGAAAAACCGCAGAACCGGGAACCGGAATCGAAAAAGAAAAACCGTTGTCATGAAAAACCAGTTACACAACGCCGCCGCCCGCGACCACGCCTTCACGCTCGTCGAACTCCTTGTGGTTATCACGATCATCGGCGTGCTGGCGGGGCTGACCCTGACCGTGCTCACCTCGGTGCGGACGAAAACCGCGCAAATCCGCTGCCTCTCCAACCTCCGGCAAATCGGCATCACCGCGCACCTCATGGCGACGGAAGACAAGGACCGCCTCCCGGTGAAAGGCAACGGCGCCACCTCCTGGTATCGTCTCATGAAAAACCGCCTCAACGGCCCGCTCTCCGATGCCTCGCTCAAGCGCACCATCCTGTGGCGTCCCACCTTTGAAGGCCCGGAAAACCTCGGCCAGGGAATCGGCTACGGATGGAGCGAATTCCTGAACGAGCAAACACGCCATTTCCCGCGCATCGAACGTCCCGCCTACAAAGTCATGTGTGGCAGCGTGGAAAAAGGAGACGGCATTTATCCCAACGTTGCTGTCAACGGCTGGAACCGCATTGCCACGCCTCACAACAAAAAGGCCGGCATCTGTTTCATTGACGGCCACGTCGCCCTCCTCTCCCGCGACGACCTCGATAAAAACGCCCCCGCCCGCTTCAACCACACCCAATAAATCTCCCCCCCCCCCCCCCTCCGCATATAAACCTGTATCCATTTATTAATGTCAACGGGAACAAAAACCTCCAGCAATCCCTGCGTCCGGCTGCTCGCGACGCTCGCCATCCCGTTCACGATCGCCCTCGTGACTGCGCCCAACCTGCCCGCCACTCCCGCCGCGCCCGCCGCCACCTTTGAACGCCCCCGCGTCCCGCTGCTCGGCGAATGGGATTTCGCCTTCGTTCCGCCGGACGGCGACCCCGCCCGCCGCCCCGCCGCCACCGACTGGCAAACCGTCACCATCACCGAACGCTCCTGGGCCACCTTCTGGAAATACTACAAAATCGACTGGCGCGGCGCGGACCGCGACCGCATCGAACACGTCTGGTATCGACGCACCATTACACTCCCCTCCTCCACCTTTCGCGGCAAACGCGCCCACCTCCACTTCGACGCCGTTGCCTTCACTTCAAAAATCTTCGTCAACGGCCAACCCGTTGGCCAGAACGCCGACGGCTTTCTCCCCTTCGACATCGACATCACCGACGCCCTCCGCCCCGACGCCCCCAACGAAATCGCCCTCCTCGTCGGCAACGCGCAGGAAGCCTACCGGCAAGGCCAGCCCATCGGCGCCATGCACAAATTCACCGGCGGCATCGCCGGCAACTGCTACATCGAAGCCCGCCCCCCCCTCCACATCACGGACATCTTCGTAAAACCCTCCACCCGTCGCGGCCTGCTTGCCGTCGAAGCCACCCTCTCCCGACCCGCGGCCACCGCGCCCCTCTGGCGTATCTATAAAGACGATACAATTATCAAGGAAGGCGTCGCCCCCCTCCCCCCCGGCTCCCGTTCCGACGAAAAAAACCTCCGCTGGGAAATCCCCTGGCCCGACGCCGAACACTGGTCCCCCGAAAACCCCCGCCTGCACCGCTTCGTCCTCGCCCTGCCCGCCACCACCACCACGCCAGCCGACCGCCATGCCATCACCTTCGGCTTCCGCGAAGTCTGGCTCGACGGTCCCGCCCTCTACCTCAACGGCAAAAAAATCCGCCTCTACAGCCGCTGGGGACACACCGGCGAATTTTATTACGCCACCAACGCCAAAGGCCGCGCCCTCCCTCCCGACGAACTCTGGAAAACCGCAAAAACACTCGGCCTCAACTCCGTCCGTCTCCACGGCCAACCCTACCCGAAAGTCTTTCTCGAAGCCGCCGACCGCCAGGGTTTTTTAATCATCGACGAAAGCGCCCTCTTCCACCGCCCCGGCACCCCGCAGGCGCTCGACCACCTGCGCCGCCTCGTCCACCGCGACCGCAACCACCCGAGCGTCATCCTGTGGTCAGGCTCCAACGAATACGAACACTGGAAAATCCCCCGTAACCCCGCGGCCACTACCTTTCTCGTTCGCGCCACCGCCGAAATCAAACGCCACGACCCGAGCCGCCCCGTCTATCACAGTGCCTATGGCGAAACCGACGGCCACGACGACGCCATCAACGTCCACTACCCCGACGGCGGCTCCGCCCAAAACTGGCCCCACGTCCTGCGCTGGCCCGACAACCCCGCGCTTTCCCCCACCGCCAACGTCGCCGGCCACCTCAAACCCTGGAATCGCGCCCGCCCCCTCATGGCCGGCGAACACCAGCTCACCCCCGCCTCCGTCGCCCCCCTCATTGGCCCCGACTACTTCCGCATGACCCCCGCCGCCATCCGCGCCGCGCACGGACGCTGGTACTCGGAACTTGCCATCCTCTACCGCGAACAAGACCTGCTCCTCTTCGGCCAACCCATCCTCACCATCAACAACCGCCGCCGCATCGACACCGAACGCGACACCGAAATCGCCCGCCGCGGCTTCGCTCCCCTCGCCTTCACCCTCTACCCCTGGACGGACAACTGGTTTGCCGACGAAACCGCCCGCTACGAACTCCTCCTCTCCAACGACCGCCTCACCGACTTCCGCGGCGTCTTCACCCTCACGCTCCGCGACCCCTCCACCGGCCCCGGCGGCAAAGAACTCCTCCGCCAGACCCTCCCCGCCACCGCCGCCCAAGGCCGCTCCACGCGCATCCCCGTCGCCCTCGACCTCGCCACCCTCAACCTCGACCCCGCCAAAAACGCCATCACGACCCTCACCCTTGTAATGGAACTCAACGACGCCCCCGGCAGCCAGCCCTCCCCC
>JAISAX010000219.1 GCA_031266495.1 Opitutaceae bacterium | reverse complement strand
ATCACATTTGTAACTGAAGTTACGCGGACGGCCTTGAAGTGGCACGGGCTTTTTCTGACAATCCCCGTGGACGACGCGCAGCGTCGCCCTTTGCCTCCAGGCAAGATCATTTGTTTGAGAGAATTACAGTTGTTTACAGTGAATGACACGAAGGTGAGCAGGGAGGCGGCGCTTTACTGCCGATCCGTCCACGGGCTTAGACAATGCAGTTGAACGGGGGCTAGCCAAGCGTGAGAAGAAAGATATTATGTTTGTAGGCATTGATGAGAAGAGCTTTCGGCGTGGTCTGTCTGGAATGGCGCTTAGATAAGGGTTAAGGGCGTTGAGGGAGGTGTCGAGGGAGGTGGGTATATTTTTTGTAATTTATTGATAATTAACTTGAAAAGGGAACCAAGAGGTCATTGTTTGTAATATCTTGAGAACAAACATATTACAATCATCGGATTTTTCACGTTATTTGAGAAGGAATGGTTTGCGCAAGGCGACAGGCAGGATGTTGTTGTCAGCCGGGCAATTGGGAGGGCTAAGCGAGGTAGGGGGGTGCTATATGTCAGCCGAGGTGCTATCGAGCCGGCAGGGTTGTCGGGAACGGGTGTACAGCACGCGGGTGACATTCTGGACATTTTTGTCCCAGGTGCTGGACCGTGCGTGTTCATGCCAGGAAGCGGTGAGGAGAGTGCAGGTGTGGAATGCGGGCAGGGGGTTGAGTGTACCTGACGGGGGGACCGGGGGGTATTGCCAGGCCCGCAACCGGTTGCCGCTGGAAGTATTGCGAGAGGCGTTTGCCTCGGTGGGCCAATGAATAAAACAACGCCCCGGAGAGGGTCATTTTTGGCAGGGACATCGAGTCAAGGTGATCAATGGCACGGGGATGAGCATGCCGGATACAGAGTGCAACCGTGGGAACTGGCCCTATGCCGGAGAGCAGAAACCGGGATGCGGTTTTCCGGTCGCCCAGATGGTGGGCCTGTTTTGTTTGGGAACGGGCAGGCTGGTCAAATTTGCGACCAACACATGGAAAAGCCACGAGATAACCTTGGCCCGGCAACTGGTCGGATGGGTTCACAAGGGCGAAATCCTGCTCGCCGACCGGGGATTTTGTGCATGGGGACTGATCGCCCTGTTCGTGCGCAAGGGCGTCCCGGTCGTTTTTCGTCTGCATCAGGCTCGCAAGGACAAACCCGGCATCAGCAAATGGAAAAAACTCCGGTGTCCGCAAACATGGGAACGGTGCCTGTGGAATGAACTGCCCGATGAACTGGTCCTGCGTATCGTGCGTTTTCACGTCGAGGTTCCCGGATTCCGGACTCGCCAGATCGCTCTGGCTACCACCTTGCTCGATGCAGTCCGATACCCGGACTGCCAACTGGCTGCCCTCTACATGCGCCGCTGGCGAATCGAACTCTTCTTCAAGGACATCAAAATCACCCTCAGTCTTGATATCCTTCGTTGCCTTACCCCGCAAATGGTCGAAAAAAAATCTGAATGCAGGCTATCGCCCACAACATGATCCGTGCCTTGATCCTCGAAACCGCTCTCTCTCATCACGTTGACATCGAAAGACTCAGCTTCAAAGGCTCCATCGACACCCTCCGCTCATGGCTGCCTTTATTCCTCCCCGGCAAACCCCGCAAACACCAACGCCTCCTCCTTCTTCTCTCCTCCCTCATCGCTTCCTATCTGGTTCACCTTCGCCCCCTCCGATCCGAACCCAGAGCAAAAAAACGCAGACCAAAAAACTTCCACCTCCTGACCCTACACAGACACCTCATGGTCGTCTCCGCCTCCAGACGTAAATAATAACTCTCCTTCCCCTTATCTAAGCGCCATTCCCGCCTGACCCCCTCGGTCGTCACCCCGGCATGGAACAGGACAACCATACCATCGGGGTGGCCGTCATGGACCTGCTCGCCAGCCAGCTTTTCCTCAACGACATCGGCATCCCGAAAATCCCGACAACGACGCTTGTCGAGGGAATCTGGCGTGACGGACCGACGGCGCGGACGCCGGAAATCACCCGCACAGCGACACCACCGCGCCCGACTGCACGTCCACGAGGCGGCCATCGACGTTGAGCGTCACGGGAATCGCGTTCGGGTTTTGCGCCAGCGTGCGATCCGCCGACAGCACCAGCCGCTGGCGCGCCGCCTCGTAGTCGAAAAGTTCGATGTTGGTGCAATACCACACGTCGGGCTTGCCCGAGAGCGGCTTGTAGATGCGTTCCAGCCCGGCCCAGTCGTCGCGGTCGCTGAACTCGAAAGCGTGCCCCCATACATAAAACACGCCGGTCACGCGCGGGTTGGCGTGCCACTTCGCGAAACGTTCTGGCACTGTGCCGTCCTGGTTCACCGAATACTGGTGAGCCGTCGCCGGCCACGCCAGCGGCTCGGCGGGCGGGAAACATTTTTCGGCATTCTCCGTCGTGCGGCTGTAAACCATGCCGAGCGAGCGCAGCACGTCGATCACGCGGCGATTATAGTTGCCGAACGGATACGCCATGCCCCGCACCGGATACCCGACGAGCGCCTCCAGCGCGCGCCGGTCCTCAAGGACTTCCTGCGCGATTTGCAGCGGGTCGAGCCGGTCGAGCCACGGATGCGTCACCGTATGCACGGCCACCTCGTGACCGCGATAAAGGTCCGCCACCTCCGAGGCGTCGAGATGCGTGCGCGCGCCCTTTGCCGGGTTTTCGAGCGCGGGTTTGCCGGTCCGCTGGAGCGTGCCGGAGTTGAGATTGAAAGTGCCCTTCAATCCCCATTCGTTGAAAGCGGCCACCACACGGCGATCGAATGTGTGCCCGTCGTCGAAACTCGTCGTGACGGCGATGCGTTTTCCCTTCGGGAATGCGCAGATTTCCACACGCGCCGGCGCACCGGCAGATGATGACGGAGTTGTGCTCATGGGCGGATCGGAAATCGGGAAGCAGAAACGCCACCGGACGCAAGCCCGCAAATCCGCCGGAAACGATAACGAAGCTACACCTCGCAACCTGGTGATCAGTCAAAGGTCAAAAGTCGGAAAGTCGGAAGTCATCAGCGGCCCGCCGAAGCGGGCCATCCCTGCAAAATGCTCCGCGTAGCGGGGCTGCTGGCGTCCTTCGACCTTCCGACTTTTGACCTTTGACTGCACACTGGCTTGCACACGCGCGCGGCCCTCCTTATCCGGTATGGTCATGCGTTTCCCGGTCCTCATCTGCCTGTTCCTCGCGACGTCTCTCTCCGCCCTGGAGGCGGCGGCGACCGCCGCCTCCCCGGCATCGTTCGTGCGCGTCTGGCCCGGATATCGCAGCGAGACCTCCTTTCAGCGAATCGGTGAATTTTTCGCCGGAAAAGATACTCCGAAAAAAGATGACGGCGCCCTCCGCACCCAGGCCGGCTCCCGCGCCGGCTACTATTTCACCACCCGCATCAAGGCCGATACGCCGGCCAGCGGCGCCATCCTGGTCGTCGAAATCCTCCTGCCCGATGTCGATGAGCCGCAGGTGCACTTTTTCACGCTCGACCTGAAACGTGGCGGCAATCCCGTTCTCGTCGGTATCACCGGCAAGGACTGGCCTGGCGCCTCTGTCGCCCCCACCGCATGGCAGGTCCGCCTGTTCGGCGCCGACGGCAAGGAACTCGCCCGCGAGTGCAGTTACCTGTGGGAACTTCCCCCTCCCCTCCCCCCTCCCCCCCCCGCTGCTCCAGCACAAAACCGATAGCCTTGGCCCGACTTTGCCCAGCGTACGCCAACAGATGAGCAGCCGTCCGGCCCCGGATAGGGCATCCTGTCTGGCTTTAATGCTCAAAAAAATGCCTGACACAGCATCTACCCAAGGACTCATCGCCACCGGCCCCAGCGCCCACCTCCGCGGCACAGCGCTGCTTGCCGATTCGGTGCTCAACAAAGGCACCGCCTTTTCCGAACGCGAACGCGATGCGCTCGGACTTCGCGGTCTCCTGCCGCCGCGCGTATTCACTCTGGAACAACAGGCCGCGCGCGCCATGCTGGCGCTCGCCAAAAAAACCACCCTGATCGAAAAATACATTTACCTGACCACCCTCCAGTCCCGCAACGAGACCCTGTTCTACAAACTCATGCAGGACCACGCCGAGGAGATGATCCCCATCGTCTATACGCCGACCGTCGGCCAGGCCTGCCTCGAGTACGGCTCGAATTTCCGCCGCCCCCGCGGCCTCTTCCTCAGCATCCGCGACCGCGGCCGCATCGCCGAAATCCTCCGCCACTGGCCCGTGCAGGACGTGCGCATGATCGTCGTCACCGACGGTGAACGCATCCTCGGCCTCGGCGATCTCGGCGTGTCCGGCATGGGCATCCCCGTCGGCAAACTCGCCCTCTACACCGCCTGCGCCGGCCTCCACCCCTCCTATTGCCTGCCGATCTCGCTCGATACCGGCATCGACAACGAAACCCTCCGCAACGACCCCTTCTACCCCGGCATGCCGGAAAAGCGCGTGCGCGGCGCCGAGTACGACGCGTTCATCAACGAATTCGTCGAAGCCGTCAAAACCGTCTTCCCCAAGACCATGATCCAGTGGGAAGACTTCGGTAACACCAACGCCTTCCGCCTCCTCCACGAAAACCGCGCCCGCGTGTGCAGTTTCAACGACGACATCCAGGGCACCGCCGCCGTCGCCCTCGCCGGTATTCTCGGCGCGCTCCGCATCACCGGCGGCAAACTCGAGGACCAGAAACTCCTCTTCCTCGGCGCAGGCGAGGCCGGCACCGGCATCGCCGACCTCTTCATTGCCGCCGCCCGCGAAGCCGGCCTGACCGAGGAACAGGCCCGTGCCCGCTGCTGGTTCGTCGATTCGCAGGGACTCGTCGTGAAGGAGCGCCCGGGCCGCCCGCTCGCCCACCACAAACTTCCCTACGCCCACACCGCCGCCTACCTCAGGACGCTGGCCGAAGCCGTCGAATTCGTGAAACCCACCGTGCTCATCGGCGTTTCCAGCCAGCCGAAGAGCTTCACCGAGGCCATCGTCCGCCGCATGGGCGAACTCAACCGGCAACCCATCATCTTCGCGCTCTCTAATCCCACCTCCCAGACCGAAGCCGTGCCCGAGGACATTTACAAGTGGACCGAAGGCCGCGCCATAGTCGCCACCGGCAGCCCCTTCGCGCCGGTGAAACTCGGCGACCGCACGCTCGTCCCCGGCCAGGGCAACAACGTGTACATCTTCCCCGGCGTCGGCCTCGGCGCGCTCGCCTGCGAAGCAGCCGAAGTCACCGACTCGATGTTCCTCGCCTCCGCCCGCACCTTGGCCGGCCTCGCCTCGAAGGAAGACCTCGCGGTGGGCCGCGTGTATCCGCCGCTCTCGAAAATCCGCGACGTATCGCTCCGCATCGCCACGGCGGTCGCCGACGAAGCCTGGAAGGCCAACGTCGCCAACCTCCCGCGCCCCGCCGACCTTGAGGCCGCCATCAAGGCGAGCATGTTCCAGCCCGAGTACCACGACTACGTCTAGCGAACGGTCCGCCCGCCTGGCGCGGTATTGTCTCCCGACTCCACTCTTCCCCTTCCCTCGACATCCCCCCTGCATAGCAACCAGCAAACGCCGTCCGGCCCCGCGCCAGGCGGCGTTTTCTTATCCAACTGACGTTACGCGGTTCGACTGTAGCACGGGCTTCGCTTGCGAAGCCCGTGCCACGTCGGAATCTGTCCACTTTTTGAGATGCCCCCCCCCCCCCAGACGACGCCTCACCGCCGGGGCGCTTGCCAGGGAAAGGTCATCCGGACGTTGTTTTTTGACTCGTCAGTTTCCGGATGAGATCAACCTCGTTTTTGCGGTAAGGTTTCCCGTCGGGGCGGAAAATGTCGTGGAACCACAGTCCGGGCTCGCCCTCGCAGGGCATCTGCCACGAATCCCACGGATAGCCGGTTTGCGAACGTCCCGCCACCGCGCCCCAATTCCACGCGGCGATGCGTTCTTTCCGGAAATACGGAAGGATTTTTTTGAACGTGCTTCCGGCCGATCGCGCCATGTATTCGGTACACCACAACGGACGACGGAAGCGGCGCAACCGGTCCGCCTTCTCGCGCGTCCCGGGCAAGGGTTGGTAGCAGTGAAAGGAAATCACATCGGAGGCGGCCACCTGCAACCTCCCGAGCGGAGCGAAAGCGGCGAGCGTGTCATCGTTTTCCCATGACTCCGTCCAGATGCCGCTGGTCAGCGGTTGGGTCGCGCCCGCCTCCCGCGCCCACGCGAAGGTTTTCGCCAGCAGGGGAAACACCGCCTCGCCCTTGGCCCTCGTATCCGGAAAATCACGCGGAGCATGGCTGCGCGTGTTGCTGTTGTCCGGCTCGTTCCACAGGTCCCACGCCAGGATGCGCGGGTCGCCGCGAAAATGACGGACGACGCCCGTGACGTAGGACCGCAACCGGTCGAACGTCGCCGGATTTTTCAGCACACGCAGGCCGGGCGATTGCACCCAGCGACTGTTGTGGACGCCGGGCTCCGGCTCGTCCTGCCTGCCGGGACGCGGAAACGGGTGCCAGCAACTGTCGAAAAATACGAACATCGGCCGGATGCCGCTTTTTCGAGCAATGGTAAGGAATTTATCAATACGGTCGAGAAACCCGGCGCTGTCCTGTTGCCAGAGCAGGTCGTGCAAAAACACGCGGACGGTGTTCATGCCGATGTCGGCGAACCAGCCGAGTTCGCGCCGGATGACGGCGGGGCGGAAGGTGTCGGCCTGCCACATTTCGAGCTGGTTGGAGGCGCAGCCCGGCAAAAAATTGCAGCCGACAAGCCATGGCTGCGCAGCATACCAGTCGGCGGCTTTTTTTTCGCTCCAGCGTCCGGCGGCGGCGCGAGCGACGAGACCCATGAGACTGCTGGCGTTTGGTTCGTTATTGTCTTTCATCGATATTCCGGAAGGTGAGGAACGGGATTGGGTCGCCGCAAAATTCATCATAGCGCGGGGGGGGGGGGGGGGGAGGAGGGGGCCGTTATGGTTTTTCCATTTTTTTTTTTCCCAACAAAAAAAGTTTTTTTGGGGTGTCTTAATCGAA
>JAISAX010000137.1 GCA_031266495.1 Opitutaceae bacterium | reverse complement strand
AGGGGCGTCGCTTGCGACGCCCGCGCCAGGCGGAGAGAATTGGCGTATCTCCCGTTGTGTCAGGTCGCTCGCGGGCTTCGCAAGCGAAGCCCCTACCTTCGGCCCGCGTAACATCAGTTCATAATTCGTTTTTCCAGAAAAATTTGTCATCTGCGTCGTGTGTCAATGTAACTCGCGCCGCATCTCGCGAATTGCATCCATTTTCCGGATACTCGCCTCATTCCATCCAGCGCCCCGGCACCAGGATCTCGTTGGGATGCTCCGGCAAACCGTGCCGGTTGTGGATGAGCTGGTTGACGACCGTCTCGCACGCCTTGCGCCCGATGAGTTCGTTGTTGGCGTCAACGCCCGGAAACGGCGAGTTGTGCGGACGGTTCACACACACCACTTGCAGCGCCCTCCGGTCACACGCATCGGCGTCCACTCCGCGCAGCCGGACGCCCATCGCCCGCAGGCGCGGCGCCTCGTCGCCGATGATCGTGATGAGGCCATCCGGTTTCCAGCGCCGGAACCACGCCCGGAAATCCGCCTCCGTCGTCTCGTGAATGGTGCCCACGAATGGCTTCAGTCCGGGTAACTCGTTGTATTCCCATTGCCATTCCAGAAAACCGGCCATCCAGTCCGACGGCACCTTGCGCGGCATGGCCGGCGTCGGCTGGCAAAATCCGATACGCCGGCAGCCGCGTTGCAACAAAGCGCTGAACGCGAGCCTCATGTTTTGCGAAAAATGAGGGAGCACACGATCAACGGCGATTTCCAGCCATTCGCTGCCGACGGCGGCGCAGGCATAATTATCCCAGCACACGTTGATGCCGGGATACACGTTGGCGAGGCGTGGCATGGCGAGAATCAGGCCCCGGATCCCGCGCGCCCTCAGGCGGCGGTCGATGATTTCCGGCGAGACGCCAGGCGCGCGCAGGAAAAAACATTCCGCGCGATACCCGTGCCGCGTTGCCTCCTTGCGGTGCCCGCCCAGGTGATCCGAATAGGTTTCGCGGGCCAGCTCCAGCCACTTCTCCTCCGAGGCCGCGTCAACAAGGATGCCAATACAACCATGCTCCTTCACGGCGCGCCCGTTGCGGATATGGGACATGAGCGACACGACCGACGGGTTGGGCCTGTATCCGGATTTCTCCGCCGCTTCCCTCACGCGCCTGCGCACGTCCTCCGAGACACGCGGATGATTCCTCAACGCCATCGACACGGTCGCCTGCGTGACGCCCAGTTCCCGGGCGATGCTCAATTGGTTGGCCATGGTGCTTATGGATATAAGCATCAAACCTTTTGCAAGCCTCCATTTTTCGGAAACAGAATGTATCCAGTTCCCGATTTCACACACACCGCTTATGAAAACCCGACCCTGTCCCGCCATGCGCGCCGCCGTCACCGCCGCCGCCGCATCTCTTGCCTCGCTGGTTCTCGCCACGATCCTTGCGCCAACCACCGCGATTGCCGACCTCGTTTACTACATGCCATTCGATGATGCCGCGGGCGGCGCCTCGCTCGCCAACCAGGGCACGGCGGGCGGCACAGGCACGGCGGTCAACGGAGCTTATGGCGGCCCGACGCCAGGCGCTCCGACAAACACGCAAATCGCGCCCAACCTCGGCAGTTCGTATTCGCAATACCTGTACGCAAGCAACAGCCAATACGGCGGGATTGTGCTCCCGGACAGCGCGGACAAGTTTCGCCTCGATACCGCAGCCGGGCGCATGACGATTTCCACCTGGCTCTATTGGGAAGGCCCCCGCGCCTCGGGCACCGAACAGGGCATCGCCAACAACACCAGCCGCCTGGTTCACGACGACAGAGGAAACGGCTGGAGCTTCGGCATCACCGCCAACGGGGAACTCCGGTTCAGCGGTGCAAGAAAAAGCGACGATGGCGATAGTATCGAGAACCCGAGAATTTTCACCACAACCTCCAGCGTCATACCAGCGGCAAGCGGATGGATTCACATCGCGGTCGAATGGGATTCATCAAAAACCTTCGGCGACGCCTGCACCCTCTACGTCAACGGCACGGCTGTGACCGCCACTGCCAGCCACTCCTGGGACACCGCTCCGGCACTTTTGCCCGGCAACAACACCTCGCCGGTTATTCTCGGCAATCGGGCGCAGCAAGCAACCAACGGCGGCGGTGAAAGCCCGCTGCAAGGTTATCTGGACGACTACGCGATGTGGGACACGCTGCTCAGCCCCGCGCAACTGCGCTCCATCGCCACGGCACCGTCCGTGATTCCCGGATACAACGCCGGCGTGATGAACGGACTCTTCACCGCCTGGGCCGCACACACCACCTCCGTCGTCGGAAGCCTGACATGGACGTACGCCACCGGTTTTGACGTGACGGGAAAAACGCCCGGCGACACATGGCGCGATGCGAGCGGCAACTACTACCTCTGGCTCGAGGGCGCGGGTGCGAGCGCCACCGGTTTGATGGCAGGCGCAACCATCCCCGAACCCGGAACCACCGCCGCCATGTTGGGCGGATTTTGCGCACTCCTCACTGCCATACTCCTTCGCCGCCGCCAGTGATTTAAAATTAAGAGCTGAAGTTACGCGGACTGCCTTGAAGTGGCGCGGGCGTCTCGCCCGCTCCGACGTGGCACGGGCTTCCAGCCCGTGGACGACGCGCAGCGTCGCCCTTTGCCACCAGGCAAGATCAT
>JAISAX010000376.1 GCA_031266495.1 Opitutaceae bacterium | reverse complement strand
AGGGCAACTTGAAGAGAGTACGATTTCCCTTGGCTTGCCAACGTCCTGCTACCCCCCACAATTACACCCCCCTTTGCGCCGCTCCCGAACTAAAGCCTTGTCTCCCGCGTGGCGGGCCTGCTTGGCTCTTCCCCTTGTTCAGGACGCTTGGCTCAGTTGGTTAGAGCATCTCGTTTACACCGAGAGGGTCGGGGGTTCGAGTCCCTCAGCGTCCACCAAGCCACACCACATAAAAACCACCTGATGCGACACACGATCTCCGTCCTCGTCGAGAACAAGTTTGGCGTTCTGGCTCGCGTGGCCGGCATGTTTTCCGGCCGCGGCTTCAACATCGACTCGCTCAACGTCGCGCCCACGCACGACGCCTCGCTGTCGCGGATCACCGCCGTTCTCAAGGGCGACGACGCCGCACTCGACCTCGCGACCAAGCAGCTCCGCAAACTCGTCAACGTCGTCGACGTCGTTGATTTCACCGAAGGCGAGGCCGTGGTGCGCGAACTCGTCCTGGCAAAGGTGTCCGCCTCCGGCCACACCCGCTCCGAGATCATGCAGATCTGCGACATCTTCCGCACGAAGATCGTCAACGTCTCGCAGGACTCGCTCATCATCGAGATCACCGGCGACGAGGGGAAAGTCTCCGCCTTCCTCAAGATCCTCGAGCCCTTCGGCATCCTCGAGATCGCCCGCACCGGCGTCCTCGCCCAGAAACGATAACCACCCGCAACAACAACCGGAAATTTTCACCCACCATGCCCGCTAAAGTATACACAGACAAGGACGCCGATCCCGGCGTGTTCAAGAACAAGACCATCGCCGTTCTCGGCTACGGTTCCCAGGGCCACGCGCACGCCCTCAACCTGAAGGACTCCGGCGTCAAGGTCATCATCGGCCTTTACAAGGGTTCGAAGTCGAAGCCCGTGGCCGAGTCGCACGGCTTCGAGGTCGTCGACACCGCCGAGGCCGTCCGTCGCGCCGATGTCATCCTGGTCGGCCTCCCCGACATGAAGCAGGCCGACGTCTACAAGAACGACATCGCCCCCAACCTGAGCAAGGGCAAGACGCTCGTCTTCTCGCACGGCCTCGCCATCCACTTCGGCCTCATCAAGGTGCCGGCCGACGTCGACGTCATCATGGTCGCTCCCAAGGGCCCCGGCCACATGGTCCGCCGCCTCTACGTCGAAGGCAAGGGCATGCCCGCCCTCATCGCCGTCGCACAGGACAAGTCGAAAAAGGCCAAAAAGACCGCCCTCGCTTGGGCCAAGGGCATCGGCTCCACCAAGGCCGGCGTGCTCCAGACCACCTTCAAGGAAGAGACCGAGACCGATCTCTTCGGCGAACAGGCCGTGCTCTGCGGCGGCGCCAGCGCCCTCGTCCAGGCCGGTTTCGAGACGCTCGTCGAGGCCGGTTACCAGCCCGAGATGGCCTACTTCGAGTGTTTGCACGAACTGAAGCTCATCTGCGATCTCATGTACGAATCCGGCATCGCCGGCATGCGCTTCTCGATCTCCGAGACGGCCAAGTACGGCGACATCACCCGCGGCCCGCGCGTCGTGAACGCGAAGACCAAGGCCGAGATGAAAAAAATCCTCAAGGAGATCCAGAGCGGCAAGTTCGTGAAGCAGTGGGTCGCCGAATACAAGGGCGGCCTGAAGAACTACAACAAGCTGCTCAAGGCCGGAGAAAAGCACCCGATCGAAAAGACCGGCGCCTACCTCCGCGGCATGATGCCCTGGATGGCCAAAAAGAACATCAAGGGCGTGCAGGCTTCCTACGCCAGCTGAGGCTGGGGAGGTTGCCACCCCGCAACACCCGTCCGGTCCGGGGAGCGCACACGTCTTGCGTGCGGTGTTCGGCGTCTCGCCGAACACGGATCGGGGCGGTTCGACTTAAGTCGATTTAAATCGAGACCTGTCGAAGCCAGTCGGCCCGGCCCGGACCAGACCGGACCGTCAGCCAAGGCTTGGGCGAGACGCCCAGGCCGACACGCGAGACGCGTGCGCTCCCCGGACCGACTGCCTGCGCGACACCAGTTATAGAAGCTTTGCGGATTTGTTCTCCGAGTCTTCGTTGTTCTGTAGTTGATTCCTGAAAACATGCCCGCACTCACGCTCACTCTCGCCACCCGCCAAAGCCTGCTCGCTCTCGCCCAGGCCGAACAGGCCGCTACGCACCTGCGCTCTGCGCTCGGCGGCGACACCGAAATCAGTCTCCTGAAAATCGTGACGACCGGCGACCGGCGCGCCGAATGGTCGCTCGAAAAGCAGGGCGGCAAAGGCCTGTTCACCCGCGAACTCGAACAGGCTCTGCTCGACGGCCAGGCCGACCTCGCCGTGCACAGTTGCAAGGACCTCCCCGGCGACCAGCCCGACGGGCTCGCCATCGCCGGCTACCTGCCGCGCGAGGACCCGCGCGACGTACTCGTGTTGCGCGAGGGCGTCGAGGCGCCGCGCACGATTGCCACGAGCAGCCCGCGCCGTCGCCAGCAGGCCGCCATGCTTTTTTCCGACGCGCAGTTTTGCGAAATCCGCGGTAACGTGGACACCCGGCTCAACAAGATCGCTGGCACGCACCGCGGCACACCTCTGGACGGCATGCACGGAGGCATGCCGCCACGCGATGACGTAGCCACAGGCCTCCGCGCCTGTGGTGACGACGCGCAGCGTCGCCCCCTGCCATCGCCGCCGCTTGCCGACGCCACGCTGCTCGCCGTCGCCGGCCTGCGCCGCCTCGGCATCGGCTCGTGGCCGGGCGTCACCTTGCACGCGCTCGACTTCGGACACATGGTCCCCGCCGTCGGCCAGGCGGCGATCGCGCTCCAGTGCCGCGCGGCCGACGCGCAAACATTCGCCTCGCGCCTCGACGCCCGCACCGCCCGCGCCGTCACGCTGGAGCGCGCCTTCCAGGCGGCCCTCGGCGGCGGTTGCCAGACGGCCCTCGGCGTGCACGCGGCGGACGACACGCTCTGGTTTTATCATGAGGAAATCGGCCTGCGCAGCCTGCCGCTCGCGTCTTCCGATTTCGCCAACCCGGAAGCCACCGCCCGCGCCACCTTGCGGCACTTCGGTTTCCGGTTGTGAGCGTATCCGATTTCAGGTTACTTAAAACTGCGGATTTCCGAACCGGCGGCCACGTACCGAACGAAGCGACAGTCTGACAAGGGCGCAAAAATCGTTCTGTCCGTCGTGAATCTTCCGCGCGCTTATAAGCGCGATGGAGGGTTTCTATGCGCATAAGGATTTTTGCGCCCTTTCGCCGCTAGCCCGAGTTCCGCAGTTATGAGGATGGTTTTGTTGTAATACCATCGGGTGCAAACGATACTGGTGGGAGTATTGGAGAAGGAGAAAGGAGAGGGAATAAGATGCACAAGTATCGAGCATTGTGATTGAAGACAGGGATGGATCCAAAGAACGAGACAAAGCAAAGGGCGGAAAAGCTGGTGGAGCGGTTGGAGGGCAACGCCGAAATGATGGAGCAGATGGAAGGGCTGCTCGAATTAGTGGACTGAAGTTACGCGGATCGACGTGGCACGGGCTTCCAGCCCGTGGACGGCGCGCAGCGTCGCCTCCCTGCTCACCTTCGTGTCATTCACTGTAAACAACTGTCATTCTCTCAAACAAATGATCTTGCCTGGTGGCAAAGGGCGACGCTGCGCGTCGTCCACGGGGATTAAGGAGTCTCCGGAAAATAAAGTCTTTACAATATTTTGAGGGGAGATCAATATTGGAGAGAATGAAAGCCTTAGCACATGAAGGGATAAAAAGGAGATATGAGCGGATCAAGAGCCAGTTGAGGGAACGGGGCCGGAGGCACTGGGCAGGGGCGGAGGCGCTGGAGCTTGGACATGGGGGAGTGCGTGCGGTGTCGAGGGCGACCGGGATGGCAGCCGAGACGATCAGGAGGGGGATGAAGGAAGTGGGGGAGGGAAAGGAGCTGGCCAAAGGCCGGCAACGGGAGGCGGGAGGCGGGCGCAAGGCGTTGACGCAAAGTCAACGTGGGTTGCATGAGGCGCTGGATAGGTTGGTGGACGCAAGCCCCCGGGGAGATCCGGAAAGCCCCTTGAGGTGGACATGCAAAAGCACGACCAAACTGGCAGTGGAGCTAAGGAAGCAGGGGTATAGCATATCGGAAGACACGGTGGGCAAGCTTCTGAAAGCCAAAGGTTACAGTTTGCAAAGCAACCGCAAGCGCGACGAAGGGCGGCAGCATCCTGACCGCGACGCCCAGTTTCAGTATATATCCCGAATGGTGGCCGAGTTTCAAAGAAGGGGGGCGCCGGTCATATCAGTGGACACGAAGAAAAAGGAGCTTGTGGGCAACTACCTGAACCGCGGTCGCCAGTGGCGGCCAAAGGGCGCGCCGGAGGAAGTGAGAGCCTATGACTTCATCGACGAGGAACTCGGCAAGGCCATTCCCTACGGAGTGTTCGACCCGACATACAATGAAGGCTGGGTCAGCGTCGGGGTCGATCACGACACTGCGCGTTTCGCAGTCAACAGCATCCGGCGCTGGTGGGAGCAAATGGGCGAATGGCGCTATCCGGACGCACGGCAAATCCTGATCATGGCCGATGGTGGGGGATCCAACAGCTCGCGCAGCCGGCTGTGGAAAAAATGCCTCCAGCAATGGGCCGACGAGGAGCGCCTGACCGTGGTTGTCTGCCACTTTCCCCCGGGCACAAGCAAATGGAACAAAATCGAGCATCGGATGTTTTGCCACATCACCCAAAACTGGCGCGGCAGGCCGCTCGTCAGCCACCAGGTACTCATTCAACTGATCGCGGCGACCTGCACCAATACGGGC
Source organism: Opitutaceae bacterium (assembly GCA_031266495.1). Next base: position 161 of record JAISAX010000376.1, on the reverse strand, counting down.
CTTCGCATTCAGTCCGAACTCGACTCCTCTCCATATCCCAAGGGTCTGGTTGTCAGTGATCAGGAAATGGCTTCCCTTCATCTCCATCCCTCCGATTTTCATGGCGAATGGAATTACTCCATAATACCATCATTCTAATAATGTTATTTTACGGAGATCCC
>JAISAX010000090.1 GCA_031266495.1 Opitutaceae bacterium | reverse complement strand
CAGGATCGCCGCCAAAATCCCTATGATCACAATGACCGCGAGCAACTCGACCAGGGTGAAAGCGAATCGGGAAGATGTATCCGGGTTTTGGAGTTTAACCGCTTTCATCTTGATTTTCCAGTAGGGGGAGGAGGGGGGGGGAGGGAGGGCGGTTTTGCTGTCGATTCCCGGGAGTTGTTTACCGGTGGCGGCGGTGGACGAGCGCACTGGTGGCGGCGAGGGCGGCGATTGTCAGCGCGGCGGTGGTCGAAGCAGGTTCAGGGATGTTCGGGATTACAACGTCATCCCAGGTTGTGCCGATGCGCAGGTCGTCGAAAAGATAGACGTTGGTGCCGAGCGCGTTGGTGCGCAGTGTCACGCCGCGATAGCCATCGGAACCGGTGCCGGTGCTTGTTGCCACCGAGATGGAGGCGTAGCCGGTGGTCGCGACGACCGTGCCGGATGCCGTATCCGTAAAATCGGTACTGACCGGATTCAGCCAGACGGATGTTTGCTGATAGGTTTTTGTTGTCTCGTTCCAACCGCTGAAACGTCCGACGACCAGATAGGTTTTGCCATAAAGAAGGGTGTCGGTGGTGGACTTGGTGGTATTGGCCACCCGGACGCCCAGGAATGAGCCGTTGAGAATAATGCCGTTATCGCTGGCGGTGGAAAAACCGGAATCCAGAAGGGAAACGCTGATGAACGAGCTGGCGGAAATTGCCTGGCCCGCGGTGCCGCCGGTTACGGAAACAATGAAACTGAAAAAAATATCCGAACCGTTTGAAATGGTGGTTTCGCTGAATGCTCTGGTCGCCGCGTTCTGGGTGCCGGTGGAGCCGGAAATGCTCATGGAATTGCCTCCACCGTAAGTAATACCGGCGGAGGAATACGTGATTGCGGTGGCCGAACTTTCGACAGTGGCGATGCCGCCGCCCGACCACTTGCCGAACCAGCCTGTGCCGCCATTGCCGTTACCTGCGGTAATGAGGGTTGAGCCAGTCTCGTAGGCGAAATCATCGTAGGCGAGTAGCGCGGCATGAAGGCCGGCGCTGGCGAGATGCCCCGATGCAAGGGCGATTATGGCGAAACGAATCGGTTTGGATGACAGTCGGTTTTTCATGGATACGTAGGATTGGATTGCTGTTCGGAGGGAGGCGGGGGGGAGGGAGGAGAGAGAAGGGATTTCTTCGTTTGCGGGTGCTTGCGGGTGAGACCGGGAGATTTGCAGGACTCCGATGGAGTTATGTGGCACGAGGGGTGTAAAACATCTATTTCTGAATCCGTACTGATTTGCCGGAGACGGGAATGGCTTCGCGCATGGCGCGGATGCGGGCGCGGCCTTCGTCGCGCGGCGCGGGCGTGGTGTCGTTTGTTTTGTGATACGGACTGCGTGCCGGCAAGATGCCGGCGGTCCCGGGCGCTTCCGCGCCAATGGTCTTCATCGTGGTCGTCATAAAAAATTATTGCCGGGCGCCGGGGGCAGTTACGTTGAAGGATGTGGTGACGGAAAGTTGTCCGACGACCGGATTCGGAGAGCGAACGATGAGCGTGGTGTGCGGGTTTTCCGTGCGCCTGAATTTCAGGGTGTGGTCGGGGTGCATCGTCGCTTCGACCGAGATGGGTGCGTCGGCGGTGATTTCGATGGCGATTGTCGCCGTGTCGAGAATGTCGTCACCCTGCGGACGGGGGCGGTCGGGATTGGACCATGCGCCTATCCAGGCGGGAAAGACGATGCGTCCGGCGGGGATTTTGATCCGGTAATGATTGGGCGCGAGCGATTCGATATGGGCGGGTTCGGCGGAGGCCAGATGCCAGCGCCAGTCCGGCGAAACCGCCGCGGCGCCGTCCGGGGTGGCAATCGTGTCGGTGACCTGGAGTGTTTTTGTAGTCCAGATGGCACGTCGGCTGGCGATGGAGAGCATCGGATAAACTTTTTGCAGGTTTACGGACAAGTCGCCGCCATCGGCGTCCTGCCGGGCAACCGTGATGGGCGCGGGAGCGGGGGGGGGGAACGGGTTGCCGTCAAGTGTGAGGACGTTGTGGCCGAACGTGGAATCATAATCGGGGCGCTTGCGCTTGCTGGCGTAGCCAGGCGTGCCGGATTCGATGAGTACCGGTGTTCCGGATACGATCAGGTTGACATGTCCGCGGTCCTGGTGGTTGTGCATGTCGTGAACGTCTCCACCGCGTATCCAGAACCCGGATGCGCCGGGGGACCAGGACTGGCGCCAGATGAACATGTGCGAGCGTTGGAACAGCCCGGCGGAAGGCAGTTCCGCGAGGGGGGGCGGGAGGGCGGGATTCGACGCGTTTCCCGCAAGGGCGAGTTCGCCGCAGGCAAGCAATCCGAAAAAATTCGAACGGAAACGCCCTCCGGTCTCCTCGTGAACAAGCCGGGTGAAAAGTGGATTCCCGGCGACGGCGGCGAGATTGGTCAGTTCGTCGGCGGGCGGGTTGCCTCGCTGGCCGCCAAAGTTGTCGAACGAATTCACGGAGTTGCCGCCGGGTTGAAATCGAAGGGCGACCCAACCGGGGAAGTTTTGAAAGAATGGCATGCGGTTGAACGTGGTGTCGCCGGCGGCATTCATGAAGTGGTTCGCGAGAAGGAAGGAAAATCCCGACCACCCGGTGGCATAGGCATAGCCTTCGTTGAGCGAGCCGTCCTCACTGGCGAGGGAGAGGCTTCGGCGGAGGCTGTTCACGCCAAGTTCCCAGGCTTCGGGGAACTGCTCGCGCCCCAGGGCGGCGGCGCCGATGACCATGCCGCTGGCAGGGACGATCCATTGGTTGGAGCCGGATGCTTCGCGTTTTACGTACCAGGGGACGGCGGCTTTCCAGTCGTTGACGGTGAGTGTTATTTCCTCCGCCATGCGCTGGCGGATGGCGGCGAGGAGATCGGCGGGAATCTCGCCGGGAGGGAGGATGTCGAGCGTGAGAGCAAGGGTTTGCAGGAGTGTGCCGGTGGCGAGCCACACGCCGTCGCCTGATGGGGGAAGCGCGTTTTGCCGTGCGCCAAGCGTCCAGCCGGGACGTTGAAAGGGCGCCCATTTCACGATTTCCCAAAGCTGGCTCCGGAGGTGTTCGCGGATGGGTTTTTCGGATACAAGGCGCAGGGCGGCGGCAAGGAGAGGAAGTTCTTCAAGCATGACGCGAGAGGCACTCATGTCGGAACAGGCCAGCGCGAATTGTTCCGCGTCAGCGGGGCGGCGGCTGCGGATTCCGTCCGCTTTGTTGCGGGTATCGACGGTGCGTTCGTCGGCGAAGCCTGGCTTGGCCGTGGTCGCCATGTGTTCAATGGAGCTGGCCCGAACGAGCACGGGACTGGTGGCGATGAGATTGGCCCGGTTCAGAATAGCGGCTATTTCAGGGGAAGAGAGCTGGTCGCGAAGGGCATCAATGCGGGAGGGAAAACTCGTTTGATTGACGGGGGGAGAGGCCGGGACGCGCGTCGTGGAGCAGCCCAGGATGACGAGAGAACAGACGAGATAATTCCGGAATGTGGGGCGCAGGTGCATTGGCGCCAATGTCAGGATACGGAGTATAAAGGTTCAATGGTGTGATTTTTGAACCCGTTCAAACAAACGGGACTGGAGGTTGGCCGGTCGGAAGGTTTTTTATCGTTCCATGAGTTCGTTTACCTCTCCCCGCCGCCTCACGTTGCAGGATATCGCCGACCGTACCGGCTTCGGCCGGTCCACGGTGTCGATGGCGCTGAGGAATCATCCGGACATCCGGCCGGCGACACGCGACCTGGTCCGGCAGACGGCGGAGGCGTTGGGGTACCGGCCCAATCCGATGATCGCGGCTCTCATGACCCAGTTGCGCGAACGCAGGCCGGGACGCGAGGAGGGGCGGATCGCGTTGATCAGCCGGTTTGCACAGTCGGTCGCACGTCACCGGTTTCCGGATACGTTTTATCGTCCGCTGTTTGATGCGATCACCGAAAGCGCGGCGGCGTACGGATACGGGATCGACGAATTTTTCACCGGCGAGAATCCGGTGTCGGATGCGCGGCTCTCGGACATCCTGCAGGCGCGGGGGATTCAGGGCGTTCTCTTCTTTCCGGGATCGGAAAGAGATGTGCCGAATCGCGAATATCCGGCGCTCGACTGGCATTGCTTCGCCACCGTGCTGATCGGCTTCAGGTCGGCGCACGAGGGGCTGCATCAGGTGGCGTCGGACTACACCTGGGATATCGACCATGCGCTGGCCCATGTGCGCGGGGCGGGGGTCAGGCGGATTGGTCTGGCGGTGCCGGCCAACGTGGATGCCTCGACCAACCACGCGTGGGCGTCACGGTTTCTCTACTACCAGCACGGCGTTCGTCCGCGCGACCGCGTGGCGCCGCTGCTTTCCGGACACCGGGATATGGAGCGGGAGGAACTGGCGGCGTGGTTCCGGAAACAGCGTCCGGAAGTGATCCTGTCGGCGAGCACGACGGTGCGCGACCTGCTCCGGAAATCCGGCGTGCGCGTGCCGGAGGACGTGCGGATCGTGAATCTGGTGCAGCGCAGGGAGCTCGGCATGGCCGGCATCGACCCGCATACCGCCGAGGTGGGCCATGCTGCGGTGGACCTGCTGGTGTCGTTGTTGCAGGGAAACCACCTGGGACAGCCGGCGTTTCCCCGGATGATCTCGATCCGCGGTCACTGGACGCCGGGCGAATCGTTTCCGGAGCGTTGAGAGGGCGGGCCGAGAGGCCGGGTGGAGGGTGGCGGGTGGAGGGCGGAGGTCTGCCGGGGCTGCAAGCTTCGCTTGCGACGGGTGGCGGCGGGAATCGACTGGTGGCGACGGGATCGGGATGGTCCGGGGTCGGGGGGGGGGGGGGGGGTGAGGGTATTTTTACTTTTGGTCCCACGGGAATGTCGGCGATGCGCGGGTGTCTCCACAAGTCGAATACGTCGAACAATTTTACGGGGTTGTGCAGGCCGCGCGGGTCGAGCGC
>JAISAX010000365.1 GCA_031266495.1 Opitutaceae bacterium | reverse complement strand
CCCCCCCCTGGCGGAGGGGACGGCGCTGGTGACGGGCGGGACGGGGTTTCTCGGGCGGCGTCTGGTGGCGCGCCTGCTGGCGGCAAGGCGTCCCGTGGCGGTGCTCGGGCGGACGCCCGCCCCGGACCTGGAGGCCCGTGGCGTGCGGTTTGTGCGCGCGTCGCTCGACGATGCGTCAGCGGTGGCGGAGGCGTGCCGCGGGGCGGAGACGGTTTTTCATGTGGCAGCGCGCGTGGGCGTGTGGGGGCGTTACGAGGATTTTTACAAGACCAACGTGCTCGGCACGCGGGCATTGCTGGAGGGCTGCCGGCGGCACGGGGTGCGGCGGCTGGTTTATACGAGCACGCCGAGCGTGGTGTACAACGGTCGCGATCTGGCCGGCGCGGACGAATCGCTGCCGTTGACGGAGGCGTGCCCGAGCCCGTATCCGCTGACCAAGGCCATTGCCGAACGCGAGGTGTGCGCGGCGAGCGCGGCGGGGCAGGGGCAGGGGGGGGGGGGGGGAGAACATGCGTTGCGCCCGGTGGCGCTGCGGCCGCATCTGGTCTGGGGCGTGGGCGATCCGCACCTCGTGCCGCGCGTGCTGGAGCGGGCGCGGGCGGGGCGGCTGCGGATCATCGGCGACGGGCGCAATCGTGTGGACATGGTGCATGTCGAAAACGCGGTGGATGCGCATGTGCTGGCGGAGCGTGCGCTGGCGGATACAGGCGGAGCGGCGGGCAAGGCGTATTTCGTGACGAATGACGAACCGGTTTTTTTGTGGGACTGGATTAACGCCCTGCTGACGGCGCTGGGCGAGCCGCCGGTGCGCCGGCGGGTGTCGTTGCGCGCGGCATCGGCGATCGGCGCGGTGTGCGAGACGGCGTGGCGGTTGCTGCGGAGGCGAGGGGAGCCGCCGATGACGCGCTTCGTGGCGGCGGAGCTGGCGAAGGGCCACTGGTTTTCAATCGAGGCGGCGCGGCGTGATCTGGGCTACACGCCGCGCATCGGCATGGCGGCGGGGACGGCGGAACTGGTGACGTGGTTGCGAACGCGGCAGAAAACCGCAAACGCGTGAGATGTCATGCCAATTCCTGACAACCTTCCGGACTTTTACACAAAGGTCGCAAAGATCGCGAAGAGCCAACGATCGCGAGGTGCCGTGCCGGCGGGAAACCTCTTCTTTTTGCTCTGCGTCCTTCGCGATCTTTATGTGAAATCCGGCTGTCACTGAACGGCGACGGTCTTCACGTGGGCGTCGAGGTAGAGCTGGTTGCGGACGTTGCCGTGGACAGGTTTGGTGACGCCGGCGTCCGCGCCCTCGCGTTCGATCAACGCCTCGGCGGTGGATGGCGCAGCGATCCAGGTGAGATAAGCAGGGGAAAAGGTAGCGTTCCCGAACGGAGGTTTTGTGCTACCACTGTATGGACCGCCCTGCATGAGAACCTTGTCGCCCATCTTCCATGCCTTGCCCTTCGCGTTGGTTGTCGCGGCCAGCCAGGCAGGGCAGTTCAACACCGGAATCTGGCGGATTTCCTGCGGGTCATCCGGCAACGTTACCTCGACGTAAGGTGCCAGTCGCGTGCCCAGCAGCTTTGTGTCCGCGCCTTTGCCAAACGTTTCCATATTCACCCACAACGGGCCGGGCAGTTTGTCTTTGTTATCCCCGGCATACGCCAGGATCGCCATGCCGACTTGCCGGAGATTGGATACGCACTGCGCGCGCCGGGCGCTCTCGCGGACTTTGCCGACGGTGGGGATGATGATGGCGGCAAGAATGCCGATGATGACGATGACCGTCAGCAGCTCTATCAAGGTGAAGGCGCGCCGGTGGAGCCGATGCGGGCGGCGGGTTTTCAGCCAATGGTAACGGGGCGATGTCGAATACATACTGGTCACTGTACGCAAAACGGACTCGCCCGGAAGCGGGCTCGATCTAACACTGGTTAAATGGATACCGCCGATACGAACATCTCCATCCCCGCCACCGATTCCTCCAGCACTGCGACCTCCGGCGTCCGGCGGATTTCCCTTCGCGATCTGGCGCGACAGGCGGGGCTCTCGCACGCCACCGTGTCACTCGCCTTGCGCGATCATCCTGCGGTGGCCGCCGCCACGAAAGCGCACATCCGTGAACTGGCGGAGCGGCTCGGCTATCAGCCCGATCCAATGCTGCGGGCTCTGGCCGAGTACCGGCGCGACAAAACCGCTCCCCGCTACCACGCGACGCTGGCCTGGCTCAACTTTTTCGGCGGCGAACGCTCCCGGCGCGAACCGTTCGGCTACCGCGCCGGCGCCGAGGCGCGCGCCGCCGAACTCGGCTACAAGCTCGACGTGTTCCCGTCCACGCGATCCCGCGAAAGCCTGAGGCAACTGGCGCGCGTGTTGCAGGCGCGCAACATCCAGGGCCTGCTTCTTGCGCCGCTGCCCGAACCGGGCGAGGTGCTCTTCGATTTCGCGCCGTTTTCCGCCGTCACCTTCGGCTTCAGCCTCACGTCGCCCCGGCTTCATACTGTCACCAATTACCAGGCGTTTTCGAGCATGCTGGCGCTGCGTGCGTTGCGCGCGCGCGGCTTTCGCCGGATCGGCTTCCTGATCTCGCACGATCTCGACGAACGTTCCCGGCGCAGCTTTCTCACCGGTTTCCTGAGCGAACAGATGACGCTTCCCGAAGCGGAGCGAATCCCGCCGCAAGTCCATCCGTCCAAGGGGTTGCGACGCGAGGACTTCGACGGCCTGCGTCCCTGGTTTCGCCGTCACCGGCCCGATGCGCTCATCTCGCATTACGCCGAACTGCCGGCGCTCCTTGGCGGAAACGGTATTCGCGTGCCGCAGGATATTGCCCTGGCGCGCCTGTCCGTGGGTAACGATCCGAGCGAGGTTTACAACCGCTCCGCCGGCGTCAACCAGAACGAATACGAAATCGGTCGTACCGCTGTGGATACGCTGGCCTCGATACTTTATCACAACGAGCGGGGCGTGCCGGCGGTGCCGCGTACGATCCTCATCGACGGATTCTGGCAGGAGGGAGAGACGGTGATCCCGCGCGAGGCGATGCCGGCCCGGCTGCGTCCGGTACCTGCGCGATCTCCCTCCGCAACAGGCAAACGGCTGACGGGAGACCGGTGATTTAACCAGTGTTAGACCGGAGATGCTTTCCGTCGCCCGTGTTCGGGTGGCACGATGTCGGGGCAATCAACAAAAACCGACCCGAATCATGAAAACAATCCTGCCCGTCACCCGCGGCGTTCCTGTCGCCTGCTTCGCCGTAACCGCCGCGCTCGCGCTTGCACTTGCAGCCCCGGCGCCATCCCTTCGCGCCGACACCCAATACTGGAACCGGACCACAACCGGCCTCGTCTGGGCCAGCTCGAGCAACGCCAACTGGGCCGCCTCCGAGGATGGCACGACGTACGCCACCTGGGGAAGCGGCAACGATGCCGTGATTGTCACGCCCTCCGCCGCCATCGCCATGGGCGGCAGCTATGTGAGCGCCTCCGGTCTGGTGATCCGTAATGGAGCAACCCTTACCCACACCGGCTCGGGCAGCGGCGGCAATACCGGCTTGCGCATCACCGGCGCGAACGGCTCCAGCGGCGGCGGCAACCTGACCCTTTCGGAAAACACGGACAGCACCGCCTCGCTTCGCGTGTTTCTGGCATCGCACGTCGCCGGGTCCGTCGGTTACAACGGCACGATCACCGTCAACAGTTTCTCCAACGCCAATTCCGGCCTCTACCTCGGCGCGGACTCGAAAGACGCGGCCGCCGGAGCAGCCTACACCGGGACCGACACGAACACCCGCGTCGTCCTGACCGGCGGCGCGCTGTTCCTCAACGGTGGCCTCGCGGACAACGTCGCCACTGTCGGTTCGCTTTCCGGCAGCGGACGCGTCGTCCTCGGCAATGTTTTCAGCAGCAACAGCGGCACCCGTACCCTGCGTGTCGAGCAGGCGGCCGACACGGTTTTCACCGGCGACATCGGCGGTCTCACCACCACCCAGACGAACAACACCCTGGCGCTCACCAAGGCCGGCGCCGGTTCTCTCACCCTCCGGGCCAGTGACGCCAGCGGCTACGCCGGCACGACCACCGTCGGGCAGGGCACGCTCCGCCTCATCGGCACGTTCGGCAGCAGCAACGTCAGCGGGGGCGCGGTCAACCAGGGCGATTTTGTCGTGAAGTCGGGCGCCACGCTCGGGCTCGATGGCACCTTCAACCTCGGAGGCGCGAAAACCGTCACCATCAAGGAGGGAGGTATCCTCGACGCCGGCCGCATGACGCTCGACGGCGCCGGCACGACGACCGGGCGCGGTCTGGTTTTCGAGGGTGAGGCGACCATCCGTTTCGCGCTCGGCTCGAGAGAAACCGGCTCGCTGATCACGCTCGTCGACGCCTCCATGCGCGGCCAGTCGGGCGGCGCGGCCGACAGCATCCTTTTCAGCTTTACCAACGCGGGCGATGCGCAGGCCGGTGAACGCTACGACCTGATCCGCTTCGGCGCCGATGCCTCCGCGAGCATCGTGCTCACCGAATACGCGCTCTCGCAGGAAAGCATCGCCGCGGGCTGGGCAGGCACGTTCGGTTACTCGGCCGACGGCAGGACGTTGCAATTCCTTGTGACCGCCGCGGGGTCGGCGATCCCCGAACCGGGCGCGGCGGCGCTGCTCCTCGGCGGCGCGGCTTTGGGCCTGCTTGCCATGAAAAACAGGATACGATGATTTTTCGCAAAATTTTCATTCGCATGAACCCATTCCGCATGGCGTCCCTGTCCTTTGCCTTTCTTGCCCTCTGCGCGGCAGGCGCATCATCCGTGCCTGAACGCCTGCTTCTCTCCGACGCGCGCCTCGCCCTGATCCGCGAGCGGGAAAAAACCGATCCGCTGATGGCGGAGTTGCTTTCGAAAATCCGTGCCGCCGCCCGGGAAAACCTGACGTTGCCGCCCAACACGTATCGGGAACCGGGTGACCGCAACATGCTCAACCAGGCGCGCGCCGCCGCAAGCCGCATTATCACCAGCGCCTTCACGTATCGACTCGACGGTGACAGCCGCCATCGCGATGCCGCGCGGCGCGACCTGCTCAACGTGTGCGGATTCCCCGACTGGAACCCGCGACATTTTCTGGATGTGACCGAGATGGGATTCGGCGTGGCATTGGGGTATTCGTGGCTGCGGGAGGATTTGTCCGGGGAAGAGGGCGCCATCATCCGGACTGCGCTCGTCAGAAACCTCCTGCGCATGGCTCCGGCGGCTTACGACCGGTCGGGGCGCGGCAGGCTGAACTGGTCCGCTTTCGGTTCCTCGGCCAAGACGACGAACAACTGGAACTTTGTCTGCAACGGCGGTTTTGTCGCGGCGGCGCTGGCTTTGCGCGACGAGGAGCCTGTGCTCGCGGAAACGGTGCTGACGGGCGCCCGCGATTCGATTCCGTCCGCGATGGCCGGATACGCGCCGGACGGCGCATGGCCGGAGGGTCCGACGTACTGGAGTTACGGCACGACGTTCCTGGTTCATGCGCTTGCGATGCTGGAAAACACGCCGCAGGGCGACGAAGGGTTGTCGCAATATCCCGGTTTCGACCGGACGCTGGCTTACGGCTTGCAACTTTTCGGACCGAGCGGTGTGTCCTTCAATTTTGGTGACGGCGGCCCCGCGCGCGACCACGAGGCGGCGCTGCCGGCGCTCGTCTGGCTCGCCCGGCGTTTCGGAGTGCCGGATGCCTTGCCGGAGATACGGCGTCGGTTGCAGGCAAAATTGCGCGCAGCCCCGTCCGGCTATGCGCGTTCGCTGCCGCCCGGCATCGGCGGACGCGGACTGGTTTTATGCGCGATTTTTTTCCCGGAGCAGACAGCGCCCGGGTCCGGCGGAAAAAGGGAACCGGCCTTATCCGTGCCGCTCGACGCGCATTTCCGGGGCGAAGCCGATTTCGTGGTGATGCGCAGCCATGCAAACGATCCGGATGCGTTGTGGGTTGCCCTGAAAGGCGGCGCCAACGGCGTGAGTCACGGACATCTCGACCTCGGCTCCTTTGTGCTCGACGCCGGCGGCGTGCGCTGGGCCATCGATCTCGGTTCGGAAAATTACAGTCTGCCGGGCTATTGGGAAATGAAGGAGGGCGGACGGCGCTGGAACTATTACCGGCTCAACAACCACAGCCACAACACGCTGACGCCGGGCGATGCCTTGCAGTCGCCGACGGCAGTGGCGCCGGTCACCCGGTTCGAAACGTCGCCGGAAGGCGGTGTCGCGACGGTGGATTTGACCTCCGCGTATCCGGGTATGTCCGACAAAATGGTGCGCCGGGTTTCCATGCCGGGCCGCAAGGCGGTCTTTATTGAGGACGAGGTGGAGGGGTTGCGAAAGGGCGAATCGCTCGCGTGGCGGATGCTGACGCCTGCGAGGGTTTCCATTTCTCCCGACGGACGGGTGGCGACGCTCGTCCACTCGGGACGCAAGCTGCGCGTGGAGTTGACAGTTCCGGTTCCGGCCGGGGCGAAGTTTTCGACAAAACCCGCCCGAGCGCCGACAAAAGAGGAAAAACAGAATCCGGGTGTGTCGGTGCTCACGGTTACGTTTGTCCCCGAATCGCCTGACGTGCGGCTGGCAGTGCGGTTTGAGCCTGTGTCCGGGTCGGGCGAATGAAGGGGGGGGGGGGGAAGAATCCGGCCTGTCGAAGCGGGAAGAGCCGTCCGGAATCACCGCTTGATAAGGGCACGCCCTCTCCCTTCGTTGAAGGTGGCCTGCCGGGGCAGGGGAAGCGGAACTGGTTCCTACGTGGAGGCGTGCTGGTACCTGATGCGGTGAGCCTTCTTCCCGGACATACGGGAGTCGACGAGGGGAGCGGCCTTTGCCTGTGGGCGAACATGGGGTTGCGAGCGGGGTGGCGGCGGACGGAGTGCTCCGCCACGAACGGTGCAGCCGTACTTTTCCTCAAGTTCAGCGGCCCTGTCCCAGAATTTTATTGATGGCATTGTAATAACTCCTTGTTTTATAGTAACTTGCGATATGTACCCTGACTCAGGGTAAACAGGTCCATGCCTTCCGCAAGGCCGAAGATGCGTTTGTAAAACTGACAGGACGATGCGGTGGCTTCCAGCCAGATGCACGGGGCGTCGATACGCGCGGCCGCACGGCAGAGGCAGACGAGCAGTGCCGTACCAACACCGTTGACATGGAACGCGGGCGGTGGCGGGCCGGCGAATTTATACTGGGGGTGGGAACCAAGAAAATCGATGGTGATGCTGTTGGCCCATGTACGACGGAAGAATGCAAAGCCGAGAATCATATCCAGAGATGGTTGTGTGCAGCGAAGCACAAGCAGGCCAGCGACTTCGCACTCGCGATCGGCTTCTAGCTGCCGGTCGAGATGTCTCCATGAATCGACGAGGTATCCTCTTGACTGGTACAGTCTTCGCTTTGAGGCGGCATCCTCGGCGTACTCGCATGTGTCGATCGCATCTACAAGCTTTTTGCTATCAGTCATGACAGTCACTCCATGCAATCCCCTGATCACGGGAGCCCAAGTGGTGACCAGCTCTTCTGCTTCTGCATCTGTAGCAAAGCTGACGCGTGCGAGCCTCAATGTGCCATTCACCTTGATAAAGAGGTTGTTATGTGGCATGGGAGCAGGGAGGGTGAGTGTCTGGCTTTGGCAGTGCAACAGATTATTTATTCGTGAACGTACCTCTCTCGTAGTCGCGACATCCTGATGTCCGGGCAGGTGGTCGATGTCCTCTTCCGTCTTGCCCGCCTTCTTCAGCCGGGTGGCAAAGGCATGGCGCAGGGAGTGGAATGATTTTTTCTCGATGCCGAGCCGGGGCAGGATGCATCCGTAATCGACGGACAGGCCGGCGCGCTTGCGTGGGTCGTTGATCAAAAATGCAGCGACTGCGACCTTCGGCACTTTCCATCATTTCGAGGGATGGAGAGTCATGTGCGCTTCGTAGCTGCGAACGTGAGTTCGCAGCTACATGGTGACCTCCCCTCCTCTGGAATATGCGGGTCAGTTTGCTCTCCAGCGACGGAAGGCGAATCCGGCGAGCAGAACCAACGACCCCGCCAGCAGGGCGATGGCGGCAGGCTCGGGGACCGCCGACGTGACTTCGACCTTGAGGTTGTCGAGCGCAATCGCCGACGAGGTTGATACCGCATTATTGCTGCTCCAGCGCAGCCAGAGATAGTCGCCATTCGCCCAGTTGAGTCCGGTCAGGGTGACGCTGACCGTTGTCCGGTTTACGTCGGTATTCCCGTTGAGACCGGTGGCACTGCCGGTGTGCAGAGAGGTGGCGTTGCCTCCGCTGTTGGCCGTGTATCCGGATGTGGATGTCAACTTGCTGCTGCTCTCCGGGGTCACGAGATAGTCAAAGCTCCAGATGACCGCGTTGGTGTTTCGCCGCCACTGCTCGACATCGAAGGTGAGCGTCACGGAATCGATCGTCTCTCCCGAGGTGTTCCGAAGTTGGAGCGCGAGATACGGGGTGTTGGAAAAACCGCCTGTAATGGCCGTGAAAATACCGAGAGCCCGGTCGTCGGAACCGGAGCTTCCCCAGTTGTAGATTTGGCCGGCGGAGCCATTATACTGGCCTGCGCTGGACCGGCCTTCGGTGGACGTGTAATACCAGCCGGGGAGCGTGCTGTTGCTGGTGAAAGTAAACGAGGCGGTTGAGGTTCCGGTGTAAACTGGCAGCATATCAAAGTTTTGCGTATAGGCGGTGCTGCCGTCGAAGGTCGCCTGCGCCTGGATCGCGGCGGGAAGGGCCAGCG
>JAISAX010000922.1 GCA_031266495.1 Opitutaceae bacterium | reverse complement strand
TGGCGCCGGCCTGTTTGTCGGCGACCGCCTCGACGCGACTCCGTCCACCGTCACGCTTCGCAGCGAAGGCCGCCGCAAACCGCGACGTCCCGGCTACGAACTCCCGCTCGGCAAGCCTGTATCCGGCGCCGACTGGGAAAAACTCACCCCCGCGCGCCCCCTGCGACCGCTCCCGCCGCCCGCATCGGAACTGGAAATCACCCTCCTGCCCGACGACGGAACCGGCTGCGAAACCCTTGACCTCGTTTACCGCACGACCGACGGACTCGACAACATCCCCACCCAGCTCGCCCTCGATTTCGTTCCGGGCGGCGTATGGGAAACGGATGACACGATAGCGCGTCCGCTTGCCGGCCAGGTTTTTTTTCTGAAACGCGGAACGGGACGGATGAGTTACGGAGCCGACGTCATTGAAATCGAAGGCGGCGCCCATGCCCACACGACGTGGGAGATGCGTGACAGCGAAGCCGCTCCGGCCCATGTGCGCATATTGCTGACATTTCTCACGCCGGTGGAGCATCGCTTCCGCATAAAAACCCGGCACGGAACCCCATGACCTTTCCCTCCGGAAAGCACACCTGGACCGATCCGCTCTCCGGTGGAGCCACCCGGCCACTTTTTGCCTGACGAAAATGTCGAGTCATGTTGAAGTTTTCAGATGCAAGACTCCTCCGTCACCTCCGTCAGCTTGATACCACCTCCTGAAGGTTACGTCGAATGGCTGAGCGACCTCAAAGACCGTATCCACGCCGCCCGACAACGCGCCACGCTGGCCGTCAACCGCGAACTGGTGCTGCTGTACTGGCAAATCGGACGCGATGTTTTAGCCCGGCAGTCCCGGCAAGGATGGGGAGCCAAAGTCATCGAGCGACTTGCTCATGACCTGCGCAACGCATTCCCGGATATGAAAGGATTCTCTCGCTCCAATCTCATGTATATGCGCGCCTTTGCAGAGGCGTGGCCGGATTCCGAAATTGTCCAGCAGGTTGCTGGACAATTACCATGGTGGCATAACGTGATGCTGCTGGATAAATTGGGAGATTTGGAGAGCCGTCGTTGGTATGCCGCCAAGGCCATTGAGCACAACTGGTCGCGCAATGTTCTGGTGATGCAAATCGAGTCCCGCCTGCGGGAGCGTAGCGGCACGGCGGTCACCAATTTCGACCTCACCCTGCCCAAGCCGCAATCCGACCTGGCACGCGAATCCATCAAAGACCCCTATCGTTTCGATTTCCTTGGACTGACCGAAAAAGCCCAGGAACGCGAAATCGAAACAGCCCTGATCAAACACGTCACCGACTTTTTGTTGGAACTGGGAGCGGGCTTCGCCTTCGTCGGACGGCAGGTGTTGCTTGATGTGGAAGGCGACGAATTTTTTATCGACCTGCTGTTCTACCACCTGAAATTGCGTTGCTACGTGGTGATTGAAATCAAGGCCGGCAAATTCAAGCCCGAGCACCTCGGACAGTTAAGTTTTTATCTCACGGCAGTGGATGCCCGGATCAAACATCCGCAAGACGCTCCCACCATCGGACTGCTCCTGTGCAAAAGCAAAAACAAGGTGGTTGCCGAATACGCGCTGCGCGCCAACACCAGTCCCATCGGCGTATCCGAATATCAATTGATGGAATCCCTGCCTGCCGAATTGCAGACCAGCCTGCCCTCCATCGAACAAATCGAACGCGAACTGGCAGGCGGCGTATCCGATACGATCTCCAAAAACGACCCGTAACTCTCTCGTTTCAGTCATCCCTTTCCCATGACATTTCCCTCCGAAAAGCGCACCTGTACCGATCCGTTCACCGGTGTTCCGGTGGCGCAGCTCACGCATTACAAGGGGCACAGCCACCATTTCTATTTCACCAATCCGGGATGGTATGCGAAGGGCGCGCGGTTCCTCTTCAGTTCCGACCGCGCCAACCGCACCAACCTCTTCGGCGTGGACCTGGCTTCCGGAGAGATCGAGCAGTTCACGGACATCGAGCCGCCTCCTGGGCCGGAACGGTTTGATTTCATCACCGCCTGTAAAAACGGAATTCGTGACGAAGTGTATTTCTGGCACGGGCACACGCTTCAATCTGTCGATTTGGAGACAAGAAAGGTGCGCGAACTGCTGACGGTCGAATCCACCTGGAAGCCAAGCATGACGGCTTCTTCCTGCGACGGGGCTTGTCTTTACTTCAGCCTCGAGCAGATCGTCATCGCCGAGGACTACAGCAGCAGCGCCAGAAACAACCTCGGCATTCGCGAACGATGGCTGGCCCGCCCTCTCGGCCGCATCATCCGGCTCCCGCTCGCAGGGGACGGCACTGCCGGCGGCCCGCCCGAAACCGTTTTTGAAGAACGCGCCATGCTCGGGCACATCAACACATCCCCGACGCAATCGCACCTGATCACGTACTGCCACGAAGGCCCCTGGGAGGAGGTGGACTGCCGCATTCGGGTTATGGATACAAACACCGGTCACCGCTGGAAAATCGAACCGCCCCACCGCCGTTTCCACATCGGTCACGAGTTCTGGTATGCCGACGGCCTGCATATCGGTTATCACGGCATCACGGGAGGCACCGAGACGGTCATCGGAGGCGCCAGCGTCATCAAGGGCGCTCCCGATCACTGGTTCGCGCCGCAACAGACCGTCACCGGCCATGTGTATTCGCTCGACGCCAACCTGGTCGTCGGCGACGCCTACCATGATGGCGTCATGAAAGTCTGGATGCGCATCGACGGCGTCATGCAAGGCCCGCGTGTTCTCTGCCGACACGACTGCTCCTTCAAAATCCAGCAGCTTCACGTGCATCCCCGCATTTCGCCCGACGGCCGTTATGTGATCTATACCTCCGACCGCGGCGGCTACGGCAACATTTACACCGCGCCGCTGCCGCAGGACGCGGCTGCGTTCAACGCGCTGCCGGCGTGGCCGTAACGTAGCGGCATGCCTCCGTGCATGCCGGACGAGGCGCGTCAGCGCCTCGCCTTTCCCCTCAAACCGTCGGAGTTCCGCTCCGGCTACCACAGGCACTTTTCCGGCTGGAAAAGTCGAGGCCTGTGGCCACGCCTTGCGCTGCTGCTTGCCTGTCACTCGTTCATCGTCCGCTCCCGTGACCATTTGCCGGGAGGCACGCCAAACTTCGTCCGGAACCACGCGGTGAAATAGCAGGTGGAGGAAAACCCGAGGGCGAGGCCGACCTGCTTGATGGAGAACCGGCCTTCGCCCAGCAGGTGGGTCGCGGCCCGCTTGCGACGCTCCAGATGATACGCCTTGGGCGTGGCGTCGAAGGCGGCGACAAACAGGCGGTTGAGCTGGGCAGCGCTCAGCCCGGTTTGCCGTGCCAGCCATTCGAGATTCCACGACTCGCTCAGGGGAATCGTGTTCAGCAGATGGGCGGCGCGCAGCACCCGTTCGTCCGCATGCGCAGGGGTCGTCGGCGGGTATCCGGCGGCGGACAACTGGCTGACAAGCTCACCCAGCCAGGCGAAGAAGTGGCTGTTCAGCGCGAGATATTGCACGGCGTCCGCCTTCTTGAACTCCATGCCGTTGTCGGCCCGGATGAAATTGCGGTCGGCAAACCGTTCGAGTCGCTTGGCCAGGCGGGTGAGCGTGCGCGAGTTCTCGCGCCCCAGCACGACTCCCCGCGGAGGGTTGATCAGTTCCCGCCCGTCGGGCCAGAGCGCATAGAAGCGGACAGAAAGGATGTCCGCTTCGGCATCGAATCGGGTGCTGTGATTGGTCCGCGGCGGAATGATCCATTCGCCCGGGTGCGCCGCCACCGTGTGCCTCCCCGTGGTCACGCGGATCGTCCCCGTCCGCGCCAGCCAGGCTGCGTTGTAGGCTTGGCCGATGCCCGCCCAGGATCTGCCCGCGACGGGAAAGGCCCGGTCATAGATATAGACCGGCCAACAGCTCAGCCCGGACCAGTCGCGCAAACGGAGAATGCCGGAATCGACAGCGGTCGCCATGACCGGATTTCTATACTTTTTGCTATATTATGACAAGGTTCGGATGTTGTCCGGTTCGCACCGCCGGAGCCAGATTCACGCCATGGGCATTTTTCATTTTTCAGCTCGTTCATTACCCTTGGATGACTCCTGGGATGTAATTGTGGTCGGTGGCGGTCCCGCCGGTTGCACCGCGGCCGCGGCGGCCGCCCGACAAGGCGCGCGCACGCTGCTCGTCGAGGGCATGGGCGCGCTGGGCGGCATGGGCACCAACGCGCTGGTGCCGGCCTGGTGTCCGTTTTCCGACAAGCAGCGCATCATCTATCGCGGCCTGGCTGAACACGTTTTCGAGGCCTCCAAAAAATCCACTCCCCATGTGCCGAAGGAACAACTGGACTGGGTGCCGATCAGCGCCGAGGATCTGAAGCGGATCTACGACGACATAGTCCTCGGGCAGGGCGCGAAGGTTCTGTTTCACACCTCGCTGGCGTCGGTGGAACTGCGCGGAGACGGAGAGGTCGATGCGATCATCGTGGCCAACAAGGCGGGTCTCACCGCCCTGCGGGCCAAAACTTACGTGGACTGCACCGGCGACGCGGACCTCTGTTTCATGGCCGGCGCGGAAACCGTGAAAGGCGATGGCACGGACAATACGCTCATGCCGGCCACCCATTGCTTTGTCCTGTCCAACGTTGACGAATACGCTTACCGCCACGGCGAAAACCTTCATCCCAACAACAAGAACAGCCCCATCTACGCGATCCGCGCATCCGGCCGTTATCCGCTGATTCCGGATACGCACCTGTGCTCCAGCCTGATCGGCCCCGGCACCGTCGGCTTCAATGCCGGCCATATTTTCGACTTCGACAACACGGACCCGTGGAGCATTTCGCGCGGGCTCACCCGGGGACGAAAGCTGGCCCGGGCCTACCGCGACGCGCTGGCCGAGTTCGTGCCGGCGACCTTCGGCAACGCTTACCTCGCGCTCACCGGGTCGATGATGGGCGTGCGCGAAACGCGCCGCGTGACCGGCGACTACGTGCTCACGTTCGACGACTACACGGATCGCCGTTCCTTCGATGACGAGATCTGTCGCAACAGTTACTACATCGACATTCACCGGACGCCGAACGCGGCCTCCAAAACCCACGAACATCGCCTGAAATCCGAAAAAACGAATTCGTTTCACTACGGGCCGGGAGAGTCGCACGGCATCCCCTACCGTTGCCTGACGCCAAAAGGCTTGCGCAACGTGCTGGTGGCGGGCCGCAGCATCTCCACCGAGCGGAAAGTCCAGGGCAGCGTGCGCGTCATGCCCACCTGCCTGGCCATGGGCGAGGCGGCCGGACTTGCTGCCGCGCTGGCCGCCTCCGCCGGCCAGCCCGACGTCCATGCGGTGAACGCCGGACACCTGCGCACCCTCCTCCGCGATCACGGCGCGTGGCTGCCCGACCAAACATTATGAACCGGACAAAAACCCCTGTCATGCTCCTCTCCCTGACATTGGCGATGCTGGCATTGCTCGCGTTGCCGACGCTCCACGCGCAAACGGAAAAAACCTCCCTTGATGGCGAGTGGCAATTCGGGCTCGATCCCGTCGGCGCGGGCGAAACCCAGGCGTGGTTCAAACCCGGATTCGTCAACGCGCACTGGGACAAGGTCAGCGTGCCCCACTGCTTTTCCGTCGATCCGCGGTATCACTACTACACGGGCAATGCGTGGTATTTCAGGACGTTCACCGCCGAACCGGCTGCGCAAGGCACTCGTGTTTTCGTCCATTTCGACGCGGTTTTTTATCACGCGACGGTCTGGCTGAACGGCAAGCTGCTCGGGGAGCACGAGGGCGGGTACACGCCGTTCGAGTTTGATGCCACCGGCCTGCTATCCGACAAGGCCGACCGGAAAAACGCGCTGGTCGTTCGCGTCAACAACGCCTGGAGCACAGGAACCATCCCCGGAGCGAAAACCAGGGTTTCGTACCAGAATCTTAATTACGGGCAACTGTTCCCCTGGATCAATTACGGCGGGATCACGCGACCGGTGAGCCTGCTCGTGCGTCCGGAATTCCACATCGCCAAGACGAAGGTGGAGGCGACTCCCGATCTGGCGGCAGGGACCGCGACGTTGCTTGTCCGGGTATTCGTGAGAAACCGGTCGGCGGATGCCACATGGACGTCGCGCGACATCGGTCTGAACCTGTACCGTGACGGGAAGCGAGTTCCGGTCGATGCAAAGATTTCCGGCGGGCCGGTCGGGCCACGGGGCACGGGGGTTTTCCGGATCGAGGCCATGCTACCCGGGGAGTCCGTCGCACTCTGGGGGTTTGACCATCCGGTCATGTATGACGCCGAAGTGAGGGCGGGGAAGGATGTGGCGCGGGTTCCCTTCGGCATTCGCAGCATTGAGGTGCGAGGGACGAAGTTGTTGTTGAACGGCGAAACGATTTCCCTCGGCGGATGCAACCGTCCGCTGGATTATCCCGGCTATGGTTCGATGGACCCGACAAAAGTTCTGGAGCAGGACATGCGCCTGATCAAAAGCGGAGGCATGGAGTTGTCACGCATCAGCCACTACCCGGTCTCAACGGAACTGCTCGACCAGGCGGACCGGCTCGGAATGTTGATCATCGGCGAGGCGGGCAACTGGCAGATGACGCCGGAGCAGATGGCCGATCCGGTGATGCGGGAGAAATTCCAGGCGCAGATGCGGGAGATGGTGGAGCGCGACTGGAATCATCCGTCGGTCATCGCCTGGAGCCTGGGGAACGAATACCAGTCGCAGACCGACGCCGGGCAGGCGTGGACGCGCGACATGTATGCATTCGCGAAGGCTCTGGATGCGTCGCGCCTGGTGACATTTGCCAGCAATATCGTGACTCGCCCCAATATCAAAAAACCGGAGGACGAGGCCTCGCAGTACGTGGATTTCATCAGCGCGAACATCTATGGCGACCATTTGCAGCGCCTGCAGCGCATTCACGCGCTCTACCCGGAAAAGCCGGTTTATGTGAGCGAGTTCGGACTGCGCGCGGACAAGGTCAAAAACGAGCAGGAACGGGTGAACTACGTGCGGCGGGCGATGGCGGATTTTCGCAAGTGCGATTTTCTGATCGGGGCGTCGGTCTGGACGTTCAACGATTACCAGAGCTCCTTTCCCGGTACCAATGCGAACGGATACCGTCCCTTTGGACTGGTGGAACCGGATCGAACGCCAAGGGCGATGTATTACGCTTGGCAAAAGGAGTTCGCGCCGGCGGTCGTCACGGTGAAGAAGACGGATTCCGGAGCGTTCGAGGCCAGCGTCACGGCGCGAACGGATTTTCCGAGTTACACGATGCGCAACTACAAGCTCAAGGCGGGCGGCCGGGTATTTGATATTCCACGACTTTTTCCCGGTGAAACGGAAACCTTCACTGTTACTCCCGGCACCGGCGCCGCAAAGATCGCGGTGGAACTGGAAAAACCGGGAGGTTTCACGATCCTGAAAACGGAGTATCCCGTCCGGTAATTTGCAATGGACATCTGATGTTACGCGGAGCGTCGTGGCGCGGGCTTCCAGCCCGTGAGCGTTGCCTCTTGGCCGCATGGCATGGGATTTCCTGAGAGGCAGGGGGCGGCGCTCCGCGCCGTCCACGGGCTGGAAGCCCGTGCCACTTCGGAGGCGGGCGGGACGCCCGCGCCACATCCTGCTCACCGCATAACATCAGATCCTTAACCAAGGATCATCGGGAAAACACGGGAGCAGGGAAAAGATGGTCGCGCTTGTGCATCCTCCGCATACGGTTTCGTTCTTTTTCCCCGATGAGCAAAACCATCTTTCGCCTTTCCTGTTTCTGCGTCAGCCTGTTGTGCATGGCATCACCTGTCATCACTCCCGCCCTCTTCGCCGCATCATCCCCGGCCCCTGTGACTGCATCGCCCGCCACGATTGCCTTTCCCGAAACCCTGCCCGCTCACCCGCGACTCTTCGCCCGCGCCGACGACTGGACCGCGCTTCGCGCCCGCATCGCCGCCGATCCCGTTTCGCAACAGCTCTTCGCCCTCATCCGCACCGAAGCCGACGCGCTTCTCGCCGCGCCTCCCGTTCCCCTTGTCAAGGAAGGCCGCCGCCTTCTTGGTCCTGTCCGCGACATCCAGGGCCGCATCTTCCTGCTCGCGCTTGCGTATCGGCTGACGGACGACGCCCGTTACTTCGACCGCGCCGTCGTCGAGATGCGCCATCTCGCCAACGCCCCCGACTGGAATCCGTCGCATTTTCTCGATACCGCCGAAGCCGCGCTCGCGCTCGGCACCGGTTACGACTGGCTTTACAACCAGCTCGCCGAAACCGACCTGACCCTCATTGAGGACGCGCTGATCACCAAGGCCCTTCAACCTTCCTTCGCCGGGAAACAGGGCTGGGTTTCCGGCAACAACAACTGGAACCAGGTTTGCCACGGCGGCCTTGTCGCTGCGGCCCTCGCCATCGCCGAGCGCGATCCCGATCTCGCCCGCCGCACAGTCGAACGCGCCTGCGCCAACCTTCAGCACGCCGCCCACGCCTATGCGCCCGACGGCGCCTATGTCGAAGGCCCCATGTACTGGGATTACGGCACCACCTTTCACGTCCTGCTCGTCGAGGCCCTGCGCACGGCACTCGGCACGACGGCCGGCCTCGACGCCTTTCCCGGATTCCTCGCCAGCGCCGACTATCTCCAGCAGGTCACGACGCCGGCCGGCCGCTTTTTCAACTATGGCGACGCCGTCGAACGCCGCGGTTTCAGCCCTGCCCTTTTCTGGTTCGCGCGTCAGTCGCGCCGCGCCGACCTGATCCGGTACGACCTCGCCGCTCTCCAGACCCGTGCGACCCGCCAATCCGCCAACGCGCGTCCCGGTTGGGGCGGCCGTTTCCTGCCCTTCGCCCTGCTCTGGAGCGATCCGACGCTTTCCGCCTCCACCGGTCCGGATACGGCCTCGCTTCACTGGTTCGGACGCGGTCCCAATCCCGTCGGCATCCACCGCTCCGCCTGGAATGACCCTCGCGCCGTTTACCTCGCCATCAAGGGCGGCTCTCCGTCCAACAATCACGCGCACATGGATGCCGGCTCGTTTGTCCTCGAAGCCGACGGCGTCCTTTGGGCCATCGACACCGGCATGCAGAGTTACCACTCGCTCGAATCCGACGGCCTCAAACTGTGGAGTTCCCGACCCGACGGCGATCGCTGGAAGATTTTCCGCCTCGGTCCCGAAAGCCACAACATCCCTCGCGTCAACGACGCCCCCCAAATCTGGAACGCCGCCGCGCGCCCTCTCCGTTTTCGCGCCGACTGCCCCGCTCCGTTCACCCAGTTCGATCTCACCCCGCTTTACGCCGACCAGGCGGCGCGGCTTCATCGCGGCGTCGCCCTGCTCGCCGATCATCGTATCATTCTGCAAGACGAATGGACCACGCTTCCCGACCGCCCCGCCGCGGTCACTTTCCAGTGGCTCACGCGTGCCGACGCCAGCCTGGACAGCGACCGTCGCACCCTGCTCCTCCGTCAGGCCGGCAAGACGTTGCGACTTCAGGTTTCCGATCCGCTTCCCGCCGCCGCCGATGCGCCGGTGGACATCACGGTGGAGGACACGGCGACCCTTCTTTCGTCGTGGGACGCTCCCAACCCCGGCCTTAAACGCATCCTCATCAGGATTTCCACCTCTGCCGGTGAGAGTGGCCGGCTCGTCATCGAAGCCACGCCCGGCACGACGCCAGTCGCTGCTTCCGGTTCGCCCGCCACCGTCAAGCCTCTCGCCGGGTGGTAAGGAACCGTAAGGAAGGTTCTGAAAATTCATTTTTGAACAGAAGGAAACGAAGGGAAAACAAAGAAGGTTATGAACAATAAGTTATTGATGTTACGCACTCCGACGTAGCGGCAGGTCTCGACTTTTCCTGCGGAAAAGTGCCTGCCTTGACGACGCGCAGCATCGCCGGTTTGAAAGGCAACCCGGCAAGGGGCAAGGGGCGAGGCGCTAACGCGCCTCGTCCGGCAGGCAGCAGCATGAACCCCGAAATCGCGATCCCGTTATTCGCTTTTCCGGTGTTTCGTCCGTCGATGAAAGGCCAGGGCAATGGCACCGAGCCCTGCGACCAGCGCGCAGGTTGAGGATTCCGGGATAACCATTCCGGTGAGGAGAATCTTGCCGCCAAGGTAGGAAAGGGTGCCCTCGAAATTTGTGAACTCAAAGTAGTCTTGCAGGACCGAGGATGAGGTGATGCTCATCCGGTCAAGATCCTCGAAAATCGCGTAGTCCACGAGTTCGCCGCCCGGAGTTCGCAGGCTTACCGTGATTTTTTCCGTCAGGGCGCTGTCATCGAGGATCAGGTCTCCCACGGAAATGCTGGCGTCGTTCCCGATGTCCAGGAAGGCGCCGCCTTCGAGCGTCAGAAAAGGGATCGTGATGACGCCGCTGCCGGGCGCGAGTGTGCCGCCTTTCTCTATCGTTACCCTGTTGTCCAGATTCTCCAGTACGATGAAAGCACCGTTGCCCGAGAGGGTTGCGCCGGATTTCACATTCATCGAACCATACGCGTCGAAACACCAGTCGGCATTGATTTCCAGGGTTCCCGCTTCCACCGTGGCCGTGCCTCCCCATTCCGCATCCGAATTTATGACCAGGCGGCCGGCCCCTGTCTTCTTGAGGATGCCGTAGCTTGTATACAGGGTGTCTGCATTTTTGTTGGAAGTATCCCCGATGGCATAGGTGGAGTTTTGGCCTATGTTGAATGTGGCCGTGGTGTAGCCCTTGGCAGCGTCCCCTCCGCTCAAAAACAAAAATCCGCCATCACGAGCCGCTTGGTTATTACAGGACGAGAGGCTGCGGTTGTCGTCTATATTCAAGGTGAAATTGCCGGTGACATAAACGGCTCCTCCGTCATAGCCGGTTGACGTGTTGTTCCTGAAGACGGTGTTTTGCAGGACGATGTCTCCCTGACTCGAGCGAACGGCGCCTCCAAAATTTACAGCCGAGTTGTTTTCGAATATCACAGTGGCGCCTGCGCCTGTAGTAATCCTGAGCGGAACGGTGTCCGGGCTGTTTGGACCATATACTTTGATCGCCCCCCCTTCGTCGGCTGTGGTTCCCGAACCCGATGTATCGTATATGAGCGTGTCTCCCGCGTTTACTGTCTTTTCATATGTCTCATCAAAGAAAGCCGTTGTTATCGTTTCTGTCGCGGCCTGTGCTTGCATCGTGGCAAACAGCGCGAAGCCAATAACCGGCCATGTCCTGATCCTTCTGTTTAGTGTATTCATTGTGTTGGTTCCCGTTGTGTTGGTTTTCGGGTTGGAGAGAGGTGAGTGCATTGGCCGCACTCGCATTGGCCGCACTCGCGGCAGTCCGCACAAAGCCGTCGCCGGGTGCTCCGGCGTCACGCCCGCCTGAAGGCCACGGCCATTAGTGGAATTATTGCGGGGGGGGGGGGGGGGGGGGGGGCCAATTAAGGAGGAAGAACAGAGATACGCAGGCGGAAGCTGGGAGCGGCGGCATTCCTGCCGCTCCTACGCACGCGGTTCGTCGGTTGTTCATTTGACCGGGTGGCCTCCCTGTAAAAAAAGCCGGGCTGCGTAAAAAAAACGCAAAAATCAGGATTTTACTTGACTACCCGTCCTGGAAATCTGGCAAAGTATGCGCTTTTACTGTGTCAGGAAACCACATGACCCTCGCCGCCACCTATCGCAAAACAGATCCCTGCGCTGCTGCCGCCGGGACGTTTACGAACGGCAAACAGGCAGAGAAAGTTTCCCAAGTCAGTGCAGTACATGTAGTTGGGGGGGGGGCGGGGGGGGGGGGGGGGGGGGCGCGGCGGGGGGGCGGGCGGGG
>JAISAX010000905.1 GCA_031266495.1 Opitutaceae bacterium | reverse complement strand
GGGGTGTTTGTTTTTTGGGGGGGGGGGGGGGGGGGGGGGGGGGGGGGGGGGGGGGGGGGGGCGCGCCCCGGCAGCGAAGCGGATTTCGATTTTCCCGCCGCGGAGGAGTGGGATGATGTGGTTCTCGCCGGAGGAACGGATGGCGGAGAGGGGCTGCGGAACGCCGTCGAGGGAGAGGGCGGCGAGGGGTGCGGGGGAATGGACTTCAAGGTCGAAGGGTTGCGCGCTGGCGAGATCGGCGACGAGGGTGCGCCTGGCGGAGTCGTAGCGCGCGCCGCCGTAGCGGGCTGTTCCCCAGCCGGTGAGCCAGACGCGGGTTTCATGGGCGGTCCAGGCACCGAACATGCCGGCGGCCTTGCAGGGGGTGGTTTTCCACCTGGCATGGGTGAGCCAGGTGTCGAGGTCGTTCCGGAGATCGGCGGCGGGCCAGTCGGGGAGACGGGCGCGGAGGGCGATGTGGGCGGCACTGCGAATCTGGTTGTAGGGCATGGTGCGCCAGTCGCTGTAGTGCTTGTCCATGAGATCGCGTTCGAAGGCCGTGAGGAAGGGGGCGCCGAGGACGTTGAGATAAAAATCATACATCTCGGGCATCTCTCCGGTCCAGGTGAGGCACATGGCGACTTTGTCGAGGCCGCCGGGGTTGCCGGGGCGGGCTCGTTCGATGGCGGGGCCGTCCTCGGCGAAACCGACGCCGTAGAGGGCGGGGTGTTTGTTTTCGGGATCGAGATAGCGGGGAAAGTTGAAGCGAAGGGCGGTGGCGGCGGCGATCTTGGCGCGGAGGTAGGCGATGCGGGAGTGGTCGTCCGTGTGGCCGAGGATTCCGGCCATGCGTTCGAGGACGGCCACGCCGGCGTAGGCAATGGTGTCCATGTCGATGGAGCTGTATTTGACGGCTTCGCGGGAGGTGGTCTGGGGGACGGCCCAGTCGTTGAGCACTTCGAAGATGCGGAGCGTATCCATGACGCGGGGCCAAAGGCGGCGGACGGTGTCCCAGTCACCGGAGTAGCTGGCATAGAGCCAGAGGCAGCAGGCGGCCTGGCCAACGTTGGAGTTGGGATCGCCGAACATGGCGGGGAGGGCGTGGCGGTCGCGCCAGCCGCGGATGTAGTAAGGCTCGCGGGTGAAGAGTTCGGGACGGAGGATCCAGGAGGAGGGGGCATACATGCGCTCGATGTTGGGGCGGGCGGTGTCGAGGAGGAGGCGGAGGGTCTCGGGGCGGTGGTAACCGCCGCCGAGGAGGCTCTGTGTCCAGTCGTGGTAATAGGCGATGTGCCAGGGGTGGTTGCTGGGGCGGGCGCCGGGGGAGGGGGACATGGCGGCAGCGATGGCGGCGTCCATCGCATCATAGGTGGCCTGGAATCCGTCGCGACGGGGCCAGGCCGCGGGGCGCGCGGGGATGCGGGGGAGGGTGTATTCGAGCGTGGCGCCCCCAAGCCAGCGGTAGGGGCCGACGGGGGTGCGGAGGGCGGTGGCCGCACTGGCGGGGGTGCCGGCGGGGATGCCGTCCCAGCCCACGGAATCGCGCGCCCAACTATAGATGGGCGGGAGGGGGGCGTAGTCGGGGGCCTGCCACGCGGGGGATCCCCAGCGTTCATAGGTGAATGCGTTGAAGATGCGGACGGTGTCGGCCTCGACTTTGTAATACTCGCGGCACTCGACCGGGTAGGTGCGGAGAAGCCGGGTGAGGAGGCGGGCGCGTTCGGCGACACGGGCGGGTTCCCAACCTTCGTTGAAGAGGCCGTGAAAGGCGGAGCTGACTCCCCAGCGGCCGGGCGGGAGGCGAAGACCGGCGGGGGTCCATTTGACGGGGGCGGTGGCGTCGGCGTCGGCAGTGAGGAGGAGCCCCACGGCCTTGTCTCCCTGGAAGGTGGGGGCGCCCCGGATGCCCCAGATGGCGACGATCCAGGGTTCGTCGCCGGGCGAGACGGTTTCCCGGGGCCGGGTGAGGAGGCCGCGGGAGGTGAGGATGGCGGTGGGGCCGAGGGCGGGTTTGCCGGGGGCAGTGGCGCCGGGGGCGCGGAAGCGGACTTCATCCTCGTCGGGCGCGCCGGTGCGGACGGGGAGCTGGCCGCCGCCGCGGGAGCTGAGGGCGAGGGTTGCGGGGGCGTCGATGAGGAAGCCGGGGACGAGGACGCCGGTGGTGATGCGGGTGGCGTTGCCGCCGGGGCGACCGTGGTGCTCGAGCGTCATGGTGGTCCAGTTGGTGGTGATTTTTTCGCGGTCGGGATCCCACGCCCGAAGGCGGAGGCGCCAGAGTTCGTCGGTGCTGTCGGCGTTGTCGGCGTCCTGCCCCTCGATGCTGAAGTCGAAGTCCTGGCGGCGGTGGAGATTGTCAGCGTTGGCGATCCAGGCGCGGAACCAGTTGCCGCTGACGACTTCGGTGAGGAGACCGTTGTAGGTGGAGTTGCCGAAGCGGCCGGCGGTGCGGTGGCTGTGGCCTTCGGTCCAGGTGGCGCCGCCGATCTGGCGGGTGGGGAATGCGAGAGGCGGAAGGGGTTCCCAGACGGCCTCGGGGAGAGCGGGCTGGAGGGGGGTGACGGCGTGGATCTTGACGGCGTGGCCGGAATCGGGATCGGAGTCGGCGATGCAGAGGGTGTCGAGGTGCTGGGGACGGGCGGGGAGGGCGTAGGGTTCGGCTTCGGCGAGACGGGTCAGGTCGATGGTGTAGTCGTGGGTGCCGGCGCGGAGGTCGAGGGGCGGATGGCGGTAGATGACGGGCCGATGCTTGCGGGCGGGGTTGTGGATGAAGGCGGTGACGGCGGCGCGGAGGTCGGCGGGAGAGGTGATGGTGACGTGGAGAGTGGTCTGGTGGGACTGGAGGGGCGTCTCCACAAGGGGCCATTCGGCGGGGGCGATGAGGGCTTCGCCGATGCCGGAGAAACCGCCGTGGGGCATGGTCTTCCCCGGCTCGCTCCAGATGGAATCGACGCGGACGTCGAGCCGGAAGACGGTACGGTCGAGGGGCACGGTCTGGATTTTACCCCGGGCGTCCTGGAGTTCGACAAGGAGGGGGTGTTTGTCATCGCCGTCGATGACGATGGAGAGGCGGCGGGGGGTGGCCCAGTTGGCATAGCCGCCCTGGCGGAAGGCGAGGCGGTTAATGGCGCGGGGGGCGGTGAAGCGGATCGTGGTGACGCTGCCTTCGAGTTTCCTGAACCAGGTGCAGGTGTTGGGCCGTCCGTCGAGGAGGCCGCGGGTGGAGCGCTGCTGGTCGTCGGAGCTGGTGTTGAGGAGAGCGATGTCGTCGGCGGTCCACGCCACCCACTCACGGGGCGGGTCATACTCGGCCTGCAACGGGACGGAGGCGGCGTGGGCACGGTTTGTCGGCGAAGCGGCAAAGGCGAGGCCGAGCAGGAGGCAGGCGAACATGGTCGGGTAAAACCGGAGGAACAACATGAGAGAAGGGCGGTGGTGCATGGTACAGTGTGCAGGATGGAGGATGCAGGGTGCAGGGGTGCAGGATGGATATAGTTTTATAGCTTTTAGTCGTGAGAGTTATCCGGTTATTCGGTTGCAAACGATGCCCGCCAGTGACGGCACTGACAAATAATGAAGGTGTCTCCTGAAAGAGGAGTGACCGGATTTGTGGAAAGAGGGAGCGAGAAAGACGTTGGCCACCGGTTTTATATTTTTCTGTTTTTTATTGATTATCATACGGTTGTCATGTTGCGCGGGCATGATGAAACCGGGAGAATTTTGTGGCGGACAGGAAAATGGTTCTCCGCGGATTATACTATAGATGCACCAGTTTATTGAATGATGTACGCGGAGGAGGATTTTGAGGTCGAACCGGTCCGGGATCGGGTGGCCCTCCGGGGATCAAGGAACCGCGCAGGGAAATATAAACAGCTGAAGTTACGCGAAGGACAACGTAGGGGCGCACTTTACGTGCGCCCGTGGCGTGATTTGCAGGGGAACGCCCAGCGTGCAAAAACGGGTCTGCGAACATCAGTTCTTGATTCTTGATTTCCGCCGGACGGGCCTCCGCGAACTCTGTGCCTTCTGTGTAATTTCATGATCGCCACTCCCGCCACTTCGCCATTCCGGGGCATGTCCACTTTTTTAGATGCGCTCCCCCCCCCCCCCCCCTGCCTGCTTGACGCGCCGGTTTGTCCGTAACATTTTTGTCCGAAATGAAAGGACTTCCCACATGGCATTCGGAATGGCATATCAAAATGCTGGATTTTCGCCGGACACAGCCGCGCATGATATCCGGACAAGCGCGGTTGCAATTCTTGGCCGTGGAGAGAAACGCAGCCTCTTCGGAGCGCAACGACAAGCGCTTGTACAGTGGGGTTGTAAAAATGGCTGCATCCTTCAACACGCATTCCTTGAGCCGCTGAAAGGCATTGGAGTAGGCGCCGAGCATACCGTCTATCACGACGCCAGCACAGGCTTGGCAATCAAGGTTACGCACCCCGACCGGTTTGGGAATTCCGTCAGTAAAGTCGGAGCGCCAGAGGGCGCCTCACCGGTCGAATATCTCGAACGGCTCCATTATCAGAATAAAATCTTCGGCGACGACATACGCGTAATCGGCCTTTTTTCGGACGGCAATTCTGTCTCGGTCATCACCTCCCAACGATGGATTCAGACAGATCGCGACACACCTCCTCCCGGCCAGGCAGTAATTGACAGCTACCTGGCGGGGATCGGCTTCATGAGATCGCCAGCCTTCCCGGGCGGATACATCTATTATAACCCGGTTCTCAACCTGATCATTATGGACGTCCAGCCGCCCAACATCCTGCTAACCTCTCCGGGGATCCTGGTCCCGATCGATGTAGTGATCGGCAAACCCTGCCCGACACTGGAAATACAGTTACGCGGAGCAATCCCCGGCGTCACCCCACCACCGCCAGTTGCTCTGCCGTGATGACGTGGCGCGGCGCTCCGCCGCGCAGCGTGGCCTCGATATCCTCGACCACCTGCCGCCCGATCAGCACCGACGGCGGACCCGCCGTGTGCGATGTCAGGATCACGTTGGACAACTTCCGCAACGGACTGTCCGCCGCCGCCGGTTCGGGATCGGTCACGTCAAGAAAAGCGAACAACCGCTCCCGTTCCAGCTCCGCAATCAACGCCCACTCGTCGATACACGTACCGCGCGAACTGTTGATGAAAATCGCGCCGTCACGCATCGCGCAAAAATGCTTCGCCCCCAGCAAATGCCGCGTCGCCGGCAGCGCCGGCGCATGCAACGACACCACGTCGCACCGCGCGCACAACTCCCCGATCTCCGCCACCCGCTCCACGCCGAGCGCGCACGCCTGCGTCTCGTCGAGAAACGGATCCCACACCAGCACCCGCCCGCCAAAAGGACGCAGCAGTGCAATCAACGCCCGCCCCGTCTCCGAAGCGCTCACAATGCCCACGGTGGATTCCGCCAGCGTCTTCAACCCGGCCGGCTTTGACGTTATGCCCCTGCGATTGGCCGCGGCATCCTGCGGCACGCGGCGCAACCCGAGGATGATTTCGCCCAACACCAGTTCGGCCACGCTCCTGGCGATAGCTGCCTTGCAGGAGGCGATACGGAGTTCCCGGCCCTCCAGATGCGGACCGAAAAAATGCTTCACCGTCCCCGCCGCATGAATCCACAGCTTCAGGTCCGGACAACGCGCCACCACCTCCGCCGTCGGCCCCGGCGTGCCCCACGAGCCGACCGCGATCTCGCAACCTTTCAACAACGCCGCCGCCACCTCCGCGTTGACCGGCTTCTCCGCCTCCGTGGCGACGACCTCGCCCAACGTCTTCAGCCGCGTCCAGTCCGTATCCGCAAACAGACGACGGCGTAGTTCAATGTTAATGACAACTCCGATTTTATTTTTCATAATGGTCAAATATAGAGCAGGATAAGAATAATCAAACGGACGGTGGTGGTGTGTGTGTGGGGGGGGGGGGGAGGAATTAATCTTCATCCGGCGAAGCTTCCAGCGCCGCGACCACCGCCGCCCAGTCCGCATCATCCTCCAGCGATGGCAGCGCCGCCACGTCCGCCAACTCTACCGGCCCGAGTCCGGCCTGCCTGTGCAACGACGCGCACCCGATTCGCCCGCCGTCGATGCGCACCGCCAGAAATCCGCGGCCGGCCTCTCCCTTCGTACGGGCAAACACATCCGCATGATGCCGCGCCATCGGCGCGCTCAACGCCTCCGGAAAGCCGCGGAGCCCGGCGAAATAGTGATGCCCGTTGCGCTCCAGATCGTCGATGCCAAGCGCCCCCGTCACGCAAAGATCCTGCGGTAATGCCACCGGCCCTACATTCGTCAGATCTTCGCCGCTGAGAATCCCCGTCCCGCCCCCCGCAAGCGCGGGGCCGCGGTGGCGCAGCAACGCGAGGTTCGCCACGCTCTTGAAGACACCCTTGCAGTTCTTGTGCGTCGTGCCCGCGTACCCCGCCGCGAGCGCGCGCGCCAGCGTGTCCACCTCCGCGTCCGATTCGTCGATGATCACGGGCGGCATCGGCCCGGCGTCCTGCAAGCGCGCCAGCATCGCCCTGATCCCGTCGCCACACAACGCGCAGTCGCGATGCAACGGTTGTTCGATGAACCGCAACCGCCTGAACCATCGCCTCAAAACCGTATCTTTTGACGCACTACGCCAGAAATCCTCAAACGCCTCCGGTGTCCGCCAGGATTCGTTCCCGTCGAGCGTAAAAACATGATCGTCGCCAAGCGCCTCCCCGATGACAGCGGCAATGGCGCGCAGGCGGACGAGATTCTTTTCCGTATCGTCCGACACCTTGATCTTGAAGCGCCGGATGCCATGGCGGGCGATGACGTCTTCCAGGCACACCGGCAACCCGTCATCCGGCCATTCCCCTGCCGTCAGATCGCCGCGCGTCAGCGGATCGGACAACCCAACCGTATGACGAACCCGAATACGCGACACCGGCACAGATGGCACGACCTCCGCCGGCCCCATACCGGCCAGCTCCGGGTAAATCTTTTCCAGCCTCACTCCGAAAAGATTCCGGACGAGCGCCGCATGAAACGGCATGGCATGCAGGCGGCACACCGCGTCGATCAAGGCGCGTTCGATCAGCGACGCTCCGAAATTCGCCAGCAAATGCGGCCATCCCCGCGCTCCCCCGCGGCGCAACTGCTCTCCGTGGACCGCGTGCCAGAGGGCAAACACCGATTCCCCGTCCCGCCCCGCCATCCGCGCCACCTCGCATCCCGACAAAACCGCCTCGCGCAGTTCATCGATATCCGCGCGAAAACCCGTGTGAGGATTCTTCGTGAACCACTTCGGCATCAGGCTGTCCGCCGCCACCCCCGCGGCCCGCCGTCCCCCCACCGCCACCTCGACCCGCACGATCACATGCGGCACGCGAGTCACCCGCGAAATCCCGAACCGGAACGGCATCCGCGCCCGCAAGGGCAGCACGCGGGCGCTTGTATTGACAATGCTGATTCCCGCGCTCATGGCTGCGCCTCCGTCCGGGCCGCCGCATACGCCGCCGCCAGCAACGCGCGTGCAAGCCGCACGTCCTCCGCGATGAAACGATCCACCGCCGCCGGGTCGGAATACTCCGCGGTCAGACACACCGGTCCGGCAAACCGGCGCCTCGCCAGCTCCGTCGCCACATCCGGCCAGGACGCGATGCCTTCGTCGCCCCGGCACCATTCGATCTTCCACTCCGCCACCGTCCGCGCCTCCCTCGTACCCGCGCCCGCGTCCCCGGCACGATCATCGCGCCTCACCCGGCGGGCATTTTTCAGATTCACCATGCACGCATGCGACGCCACCAGATCGAGCCCCATCGCCGGCGGCTCTCCGCACAACGCCGCGTGAGCGGCATCCCACACCGCCGCCACCTGTCGCGGATCAAACCCCGCGCAGACATCCCGGATCGCCATCGCGTGCGGCAACCAGTTCCCGCAGTGATTCTGCACACCGATGCACACACCCGTCTCGTCGAGCACCGGACGCAATTCGTCAAACCGCCGCCGCCAGCGCGCCTCCGCGTCGGGATAATTTTCACCCTCATTCACCCGCAGGCACACCCGGATCACCGGCACACCCGCCGCGCCGCACGCCCGCGCGAGCGCCGCATCCGGTTCGCCCGCCACGCTGAAAATCCGCAGTCTCCGTTCTCCGAATACACGCACAGCTTCCGGCAACAGCATGGCGACGTTTTCCGGCGTCACCGGAAATCCCGGCCGCACGGGCAACTCCACTCCCTCCACCCCGAGCCCGGCCATCCGTCCGGCAAGGGCGTGCAACGGTTCGGGCCACGGCTTCGTAAACACCGCCAGCGGCGGCAGAGCCGGACAAGTCGATTGTGAGGAAGTCAGGGAAGAGATCATGAAATGACGTGGTAAATCAGATTTCCCGAATCATACACGCCCGCCCTCTTGGGCGGAATGGCGTTTCGTCCTGATTATTTTGTCAGAATCTCAGGTCCAGCTCTGGGGGGGGGCGGGGGGGGCGCGCGGGGGGGGGGGGGGGGGGGGGGGGGGGGGGGGGGGGGGGGGGG